>JAFGVG010000341.1 GCA_016938095.1 Bacteroidales bacterium | reverse complement strand
CTTTTTGTTGGAGGAGGGGTTCAGTATCAGTTCATGAGTTTTGAGGATTTTCAGGCCTCTGCACCCGGCTTTCGTGCTCAGGTCGGTTACAGTATGCAATTTGGAAATTTCAATCTGCAACCCTATGGTGCTTTCAGGTATGCAAAGGCTACAGACTCAGGTGACCTGACGGATTTTGAATTAAATTATACCGGTTTTCAGATTGGCGTAATTCTTTCATTTCATCCTGCTGTGAAATAAAATAGTTTATATTTGCGGTTTGTCGAACAATTCTAACCGCAGCGGGAGAAGGAAGTAACCTTTGTGATGAACTGGTGTGTAATAATCCCCACATATAATAACGGGCGAACGCTTGAAAAACTTCTGAACGATGTTTTAAAAGTGACCGCTGATATTATTGTTGTCAATGACGGATCTGTTGATGAAACTGCCGCAATACTGGCCAGGTATAATCAGATAGCAGTAATTCAATATCCTTTGAACAAGGGCAAAGGCTATGCGCTTCGGAAAGGTTTTGAAAGGGCTATTGCCGATGGTTTTACACATGCTGTTACCATTGATTCAGACGGACAGCATTATCCGGCTGATATTCTCTCGTTTGTGAGCAAAGCTGAGGAATTTCCTGAAGCTATTATTGTGGGCACCAGAACTCTTCCCCATGACAGGATGTCGAAGGGAAGCAGCTTCGCCAACAGGTTTTCAAACTTCTGGTTCAGGTTCATCTCGGGTGAATCACTCCCCGATACACAATCGGGTTTTCGCCTATATCCGCTGGCGCCGATCCGGCCGATCCGGTTTTACACCTACAAGTATGAGTTTGAGATTGAGGTATTGGTTCGCTCAGCCTGGAGAGGAGTGAAACTGATGAATATTCCCATTGGTGTTCACTATCCGGGGAAAGACGAGCGGGTAAGTCATTTTCGCCCTTTCCGTGATTTTATGCGCATTAGCCTGTTGAATGCCATACTGGTGTTGGTAGCCTTATTTTATGCAAAACCATTTTCATTTGTCCGTTACCTACGTAAGGAGAATGTCAGAGACTTTCTGAAGCGCAATGTGTTACAGACAGGCGATTCAGTTGAGAAAGTCACTTTTTCGGTGATGCTGGGCGTTTTTATGGGCATTGTACCCATTTGGGGATATCAGCTGATTACAGCCATTGCCCTGGCATATCTGCTAAAGCTTAACAAATTCATTGTTATTGTTGCAGCAAACATAAGCATACCGCCCATGATCCCTTTGATACTATACCTTAGCTATGTAACCGGCGGCTGGATTTTATCTTCGGATAAACACACTGTTTTCAGCAGCGAGATATCTCTTGCCTGGGTTAGAGATAACCTGTTTCAATACATAATTGGCAGTATAACCTTTGCTGTTATAGTTGCTGTTATTTTTGGCATACTTACGTTTATATTGCTGAGGATTTTCCGTAGAAAACCTCTGCTCATTGAATAAATATGGTAACACCTTTCCTTTTTCTTTACAGGTTTTTTGCCACCCGAAGGCGCTACTTATTCATTTTGGTTTTGGCCATTATGGGCGTGGCTGCTTTTCTGGCCTCACACATCAGGTTTGAGGAAGACATTGCCAAGATGATTTCCGGCGGTGGTTCAAATGATGTAATGAGCCAGGTAGTTGAACAATCGAAATTTCTCGAGAAAATTATCATTACTGTTGCATCGGCAGATACCCTTAAGCCGCTTTCACCCGATGAACTCATATCGGCAGTTGATAAACTTGCCGATACACTGAAGTCCTCATCTTTTAGTCCGTATATCAGCAATGTTACCTATAAGGTAGCAGATACGTTGGTCGAAGCTATGTTTTCGCTGGTATACGATAACCTGCCGCTTTTCCTTGATGAGCCTGACTACAACAGACTCGATTCAATGATTGCACCACAACAGATCGAAAAGGCAATTGACAATAACCTGAAGAACCTGCTTTCACCGGCCAGCTTTACCATGAAACGGATGATCATTAGCGATCCGGTTGGCATTGGCGGAATGGCACTGGGGAAGTTAAGCACCTATCAGAACGATGAGAACTATACAATTGTAAACAACTGTGTTTTTTCACGCGACCGGAAATACCTGATGATGTTTGTTACGCCGGTGTTTTCTCCCAATCAGACTGCTGAAAACGGGGCGTTTGCCAAAAAGCTTGATGCGGCAATTGAAGCAATCACGCTCGAAACCGGAAATACGGTTAACATATCTGCCTTTGGTTCAGCCCTTATTGCAGTGGGAAATGCCGAACGACTTAAAAAGGATATCAGGCTTACCCTTACCATAACCATTGTTTTGCTTGCTCTGATCATCACCTTTTCGATAAAGAAGAAGAAGCTTTTTCCCTTTATTTTTCTGCCAGCGGTTTTTGGTGGTCTGTTAGCCATGGCAGTGTTGTTTTTGTTACAGGGCAAAGTGTCGGTTATTTCGCTCAGCATCGGCACAGTTATTCTGGCCATTACAGTTGATTATGCCTTGCACATTACCACGCATTTTAAGCACCGGCATTCGGTTATCGAAACCATTAAAGATGTATCATTTCCCATTATCGTTTGTGGTTTTGCCACTGCTTTTGAGTTTTTAACACTGGTATTTGTTTCCTCGGAGTCACTGCATGAGCTGGGTATTCTGGCCGCTGTAAGTGTGGTAACAGCTGCTTTTTTTACCATGGTGGTAATGCCTCATATTCTAGAAGTTACACGCAGCGAACGCGATGAAACCGAGGAGAAAAACTACCTCGAAAAAGTGCTGGATAAGGTCACTCATTATGCCTTTGATAAAAACAGGATGCTGATCTTGTTTATGGTTGTGTTTACGGCAACCGCCCTGCTTTTTATAAAAAAGGTTGGTTTTGAGACCGATATGATGAAGATGAACTACATGACCGGGGAGCTGAAACAAACTGAGGATAATTTAAACCGGATCAACAACGCAAAACTTTATTCGGTTTATGTGGTTGCGCACGGAACAGATCTACAGGAGGCCCTCATCAGCAACGAGCGGTTATTACAATACGCAAATGAACTAAGAAGCGAAGGGGTTGTCAAAGGGTTTTCATCACCTGGCTCGCTACTCATGTCAGATTCGTTGCAAATTCAAAAAATAAGACGTTGGAATGCTTACTGGACAGATAATAAAAAGGAAGCTTTTCTCACCACGTTGGAAGAAAAATCTGTAGCCGCCGGGTTCAGGCCCGGATCGTTCAGTGAATTTACCCGGAACATGGAACGGGAATATGTGACTGCCGATAGTTCGGTATTTCAAAAGCTCACCGACTTGTTTTTTGTGGATAACCTATCGGTGGGCCAGGGGTTGGCAACCATTATCACCGTGCTCAAAACCGATCCAAGTCAAAAGGAACAGGTGATTGAGCGTTTCGAAGGCCTGGATGGCGTGTTAGTTATCGATCGAAAATCGGTACTTTCGCGTTTGGTATCTACATTGGGTGAAGATTTTAACTTTATTGCCAATGTAAGTTTATTGTTGATTCTGGGTGTGCTTATCCTTGCCTTTGGCCGAATTGAACTTGGTGTAATCACGTTTGTTCCCATTTTGTTAAGTTGGGTTTGGACACTAGGTTTCATGGGTCTTTTCGATATCCGCTTCAATATTTTCAATATTATCATTTCTTCCTTTATCACGGGTTTGGGTATCGATTACAGCATTTATATCATGCAAGGATTGGTTCAGAACTATAAAACCGATAACCAGAACCTGCTGTCTTACAAAACATGCATACTTATATCGGTAATGATATCGCTGTCCGGTACAGGTGTGATGATCCTGGCCAAACACCCGGCTCTTCATTCTATTGCGCTGATTTCGATTTTTGGTTTGTTATCGGTTGTGCTGATCTCCTATACCTTCGAGATAATCTTCTTCCGCTACCTGGTAAATAAAAACGGCCGGAAACGAAAGCTGCCTGTAACCCTTATCGATTTGTTGTCAACCCTGACTGTGTTTTCGATTTTTGTTGCCGGTTGTGTTTTTCTGAATTTGATGTTACTGTTAGTAATGCTATTACCATTGCCGGACATCCGAAAACGTCTGATTATGCATAAATGCATGGTGTTTAGCAGTAAGCTGCCGGTTTATGCTATGCCACATATTAAAAAACGGATCATCAACCTTTCGGGAGAAGATTTTAGCAAACCAGCCATGGTTATAAGCAACCATCAGTCGCATATTGATCTTCTGCTGTTACTGATGCTCCATCCCAAACTTATTGTTTTAACAACACGTTGGGTTTGGAATAATCCG
>JAFGVG010000340.1 GCA_016938095.1 Bacteroidales bacterium | reverse complement strand
AGAAAGTGAAGGGCTCCGAGCGCATTTTCAAAGCTTCCTGACAGTTGCAGAAAAGGAACACGACTGATAAAATCGCTCAGTTTTTCAAGCGCAAGGGGCTCATCTTCCACAACAATACAGGTAAGTTGCATAGGTGGTATTTTCAGTTTCAGGTGAACTTTATCTTCAGTTCCACCCGAAAGACAGATTCTTCATCAAAGATAGCCAATTCGTGCTTTCCGGGATATAAAATTTCCAGCCGTCTGCGGGCGTTTTCGAGCCCTATACCGCCGGGGGCGTTCTGATGGTCGTTCCGGTAATGGTTTCGGCATACAAAGAACAATTCGCCCATGGTACATTGAAGCTTTATGTCAATTACCGGTAGCTGTCCACCCTGGTGGGCGTGTTTAAAGGCGTTTTCGACAAAAGCAATCAGTATCATGGGGGCGATTACCAGGTTACCGCATTCGCGGGGAAGATCAACCTTTACATAGTCCTTTTCCCTGAAACGCAATTGTTGCAGGCTTATATAATGGTCGAGGTAAGTCAGTTCTTTTTGCAGTGGTACCCGGTCGGTTCCCGTTTCATAAATCATGTACCGGAGCATTTGTGAAAGACTCAACAGTGAAGCAGAAGCTTTTTCGGGTTTTGTCCCGATGAGCGCGTCGATGTTGTTAAGGGCATTGAACAAAAAATGCGGATTGAACTGCGATTTGAGCAATTCGAGTTCATTTTTGAGATTCCGTGTTTCGAGTTCATTCTTTAGCTGAATGCCGGCAAACCAATTCTCAAAGCCCCTTACCAGGCTTCCGCATTGCGCCAGTATAAAGGTGCCTGCCATAGGCGGGCCCATAAACCTGAAATCGAAATACCTGAATTGCGGATAAAAAAAGCTGTGCAACGGAAACATCAACAGGGTAAGCAACAGGCTTACCAATAACGAAAAAACAAGGTAACGGACAAACTGTTTTCGTTCAAAGAACCGGATAAAGTAAAAGTAAAATAAGTAAAAAACTATGGCTGCCCAAACCAGGTTAATAACCATGTGTGGGGTAAGGTTGCTGATATATGCCCATTCGCGGACCGATTGTCCGAAACTGATGGCGAGTGAGAACGCCGTAAATACCAGCCAGAAAATGGCATGTATGAATATTTTCAAAGCGCGGTGCATGATAATGCTATCATTGTTTCAGGTATTGGCAAAAAACAAATGGTCTGTCATCACTAAGCCGTTTTCGGCAAGTTAAAGGATGTTTTTCGTGTTTTGGGGTAAAGATACCATTCATAAAGCATAATAAGCACACAAATACCTGCAAATGGATTTTTCCACATGTCGGATATAAATGCTATAGCCAATACGCCAAGTCCCAGCATACTCAGGAATATTACCGACACCTTTAGGGGGACGATCATTTTTTTATCCCCGGGCAGGTGTTTGACGGCAAAGTATTGTATCCAGCCGGTAAGAAAGGTTCCGGCACCGGTCATGACAAACATGAATACTGCGGTTGGGTCAACATTACTGGAGGAGGCGAAAAACGGGAATAGAAACAAGGTAGCCAGGGTATGTATTACCCCTATCGACATAATGGCAATACTGCAGATTTTGAAAGATTTACTTGTTTTCATATGTTTGTTTTAGTTATTAGAAATGTTTTGGTTTTCATGACCCAAGGAGATTTGTTTTCTGTGTCAAAGATTCAACTACTGTCTGGCAGTTGCAAACAAAGTCAACCAACCGGCTTTTTTTGTTCATGAAATTCATTTTTCTGTCAATTCTTGGCTGGGGTTGTTATTTTCTTTATCTTATCCTGCTTTTAAATGACGAATTGCTAATCAATAATGCTTCGGTGAACCGCATTGATCGTGTATCTGCCATTTTAATCCAGTTGCAGTCGAAGAAAATTGTTACTGCAGCGGAAATAGCCAACCGGTTCGAAATCAGTATTCGCACTGTATATCGTGACATCAGGGCACTTGAGGAAGCAGGTGTTCCGCTTGGTGCAGAACCCGGTAAGGGTTATTCGCTGGTTGACGGTTATCGCCTTCCCCCGGTAATGTTTACACCCGAGGAGGCTTCATCCTTGCTTACCGCCGAGAAAATTGTGGAAAAGATGGCTGATCTTTCAGTTGAAAGGCACTATAAGTCGGCCATGTATAAAATAAAGGCAGTATTGCCCGAGCGGGAGAAACAATTTCTCGACCGTTTGAACAGCAATATTGAAATCTTTCACTCACCTCCGGCTCATGCTGCTGAAGCGCCGAACAATTGCATGCTCCCCATTCAAAAAGCCCTGGCCGATCAGAAAGTGCTGGTGATCAGCTACCGGGCAGCTTATAACAACCAACTTGTTACCGGCAGGATGGTTGAACCGGTGGGGCTGGTTTTCTACAGCATGGCCTGGCACCTGATCGGTTACTGCAGGTTCCGGAAAGATTACCGCGATTTCCGGCTTGACCGCATTACCTGCATTGATATTACAAATGAAAATTTTCAAACCCGCGGAGTGAAGTCGGTTCATGATTTCTTCCGGAGGAATCTGTCGGAATTCCAGCTTGAACAGGTTACCCTTCGGTTTCCAAAGAAAGAAGCCGGATTAATGCAGTCTACCCGTTATTATTACGGCTACATTGGTGAAGAAATGGCAGAAGATCATGTGAATATGAACTTCATTGTTTACGATGCCGGTTATTTCTGCCGTTGGCTGCTGATGTATGCCGATGTGGTTGAGATTTTGCATAATGAGAAACTCCGGCATCAATTCATGGAACTTGTAATAAAAATAAAAAATCGCTTTTCCTGATTT
>JAFGVG010000339.1 GCA_016938095.1 Bacteroidales bacterium | reverse complement strand
CATTGGTTAGTCGATTGATCAAAGTAATCGTATGTCTCAATGCCAATTCCAACAGGTCCTGCTATCGTAACCGTATCATTTGTCAGCCGGTAATGCCCATTGTTTCCCGTTAAGGAAAGTTCGGTTTTAGCGATAACCTTTTTGGAACGGTCAGAAACAACAAGGTTATAAATGAACAGGCCACTGATCCGTGGCTTTGTTTTATCTGCAATGGCAAAACCATAATTCAGCGGATTCAGGGGCACTGAGCCTGAGCGATCGCGGACCTCGAAATGCAGGTGCGGCCCTTCCGAACTGCCGGTATTACCCGACAAACCAATTTGTTCACCACATTTGTATGAAAACTTACCGGCTTCGGGATACAGATCAAGCTCAAAAGACTTGCGCCGGTATTGGTTTTCTTTCACATAGGCTTCAACGGCAGGTGAAAACATGCTCAGGTGAGCATAAACAGTGATCTTACCTCCGGGATGCCTCAGGTATAACGCCTTACCATAACCATCAGTTTGAACCACAATGCGGTAAACATATCCTTCGGCAGCTGCCAGAACATTTTTGCCTTCGGTTTGTTGTGTTTTTATATCAATACCTGCATGAAAATGGGTGCTGCGCAATTCGCCATAACTGCCCGAGAGCAATATGGGGATATCAACCGGGGAACAAAAAGCAGAGCCGGTGTTGGGTTGTTGCGCATAAACACCTGTGAGTGCAGCAAAAATTACAAAAGTCAGTGTAAAAACCTTATTTTTCATAAACCAGATAAAATGTAAACCATAGTTGTAAAGCTATCATTTTAAATTTTGAATTAAAATAAAACCCGGTTCATAACAAAATGCTAATTTTGCTTTCAGGAATAAAAAAATGAGGCTATATTTGTAGTACATGGATGCACGATCTGAAGAAATAATTTCAGGCCTTCGACAGAAGTTTAAAGCTGTAATACTGCTTTATGAAAATCAAAAAAGTAAAGCAGCTGATCTTCAGCAGAAAAACCTGGAACTGACAAGTAAGGCAACAGATCTTGAACATGAACTGGATGAATTGAAAAAGAAATACGAGCATTTAAAGATATCAAAAGTGTTGGCCTCAGTGCCTGGTGAGGACGTACACGAAACAAAACTACAGGTAAACAGAATCGTGCGGGAGATTGATAAATGCATTGCTCTCTTGAACCGATAAGATTTGGACCTTTGCTATGGATGATAAACTGTCAATTAAAGTAAATGTTGCCGACCGCTATTATCCACTTAAAATAGAAAGAAAGGATGAAGAGAAAATCAGGAAAGCTGCCAGGTTAATCAACGAAAAGGTGCTGCAATACAAGCAGCGTTATCTGGACAAAGATGTCCAGGATTTTTTGGCAATGGCAGCACTGCAGTTTGTGACCAGGGTAATTGAGATGGAGGACAGGTTGGATATAACACCGCTGGAACAGCAACTGCAGGAATTAAACGAGGAGCTCGAAGCATATCTTAAAGGAGAGTGAGTACGTTCTTTGTATAGCTAAAGCATAGCCCGCATAGTTTCTTACTAATGCTGTGAAACTCAACACTTACTAAATTGGAGAATCGCTCAGCATGTCAAGAACAGGCCATCATCCCGCTAATAACGGGAATTCTGCAGTAATGCAGGACAATGGAAGTTCGAAACATTTTGGCCTCTCCACCCATGTTGTATTGGGGTTTTTTCAACATCAGGAGAAACATATGCGGGTTTTTTTTTATAACAAATAAATAACCGATTCAATGATAATGCTATTAGATACGCTTACCATGGCCAAAAGCCTTCTGATTGGAGGGCTTTGTTTTGTCACCGGCCTGGGTCTTTCTTACTTTTTATGGAATTTTGCCCTTCGTAAAAAAAAGGATACCATAATCAAGGATGCCGAGGCAGAAGGTGATGCCACCAAACGCGACAGGATGTTGCAGGCAAAGGAAAAGTTCCTGCAACTGAAAAGCGAACATGAAAAATACATCAACGAGAAGAACAGCAAAATCAGCGCTACTGAAAACCGGCTGAATCAGAAAGAGATGCAGCTTTCTCAGAAAATCGAAGAGCAGCAGCGCACACGTAACGAGCTCGAAGCCATGCGCGAAAACATGAAAACGCAGCTCAGTTTGCTCGACAAACGTTCGGAAGATTTGGAAAAACTGCACCGGCAGCAGGTTGAACAACTCGAAACCATATCGGGCCTATCGGCAGAAGATGCCAAAAACCAGTTAACCGAATCGCTTCGCGAAGAGGCAAAAGTGCAGGCGATATCCTACGTAAATGAAATTATGGCCGAAGCCAAAATGACCGCCAACCGCGAAGCCAAAAAAGTAGTGGTTGAAACCATTCAGCGGGTCGCTTCGGAAACGGCCATTGAAAACTCAGTAACCGTTTTCAATATCGAAAGCGATGAGATCAAGGGACGAATCATCGGTCGCGAGGGACGTAACATCAGGGCGCTGGAAGCTGCAACAGGTGTTGAGATCATTGTTGACGACACCCCCGAGGCCATTATCCTTTCGGCATTCGATCCGGTACGTCGCGAAATTGCACGCCTGGCGCTTCACCTGCTGGTAACCGACGGCCGCATTCACCCCGCCCGTATCGAAGAGGTAGTTGACAAAGTAAGAAAACAGGTGGAAGAAGAAATTGTGGAAGTGGGCAAGCGTACCACCATCGATTTGGGTATCCACGGTTTGCATCCCGACCTCATCAGGCTGGTGGGAAAAATGAAATACCGTTCCTCTTACGGACAAAACCTGCTGCAGCACTCGCGCGAAGTAGCCAACCTCTGTGCCATAATGGCCAGCGAACTGGGGCTGAATGCCAAATTGGCCAAAAGGGCAGGCTTGTTGCACGACATTGGTAAAGTGCCCGACGATGAGCCGGAACTTCCCCATGCTGTGTATGGCATGAAGCTGGCTGAGAAATACAAGGAAAAGCCAGAAATATGTAATGCTATTGGTGCGCATCACGACGAGGTTGAGATGACCTCGCTGATCTCGCCCATCGTGCAGGTTTGCGATGCCATTTCCGGAGCACGCCCCGGCGCCCGCCGCGAAGTTGTGGAATCGTATATCAAAAGGCTGAAAGACCTTGAATCACTCGCGCTTTCATATCCCGGTGTTATGAAAACCTATGCCATCCAAGCAGGTCGCGAACTCAGGGTAATTGTTGGCAGCGAAAAGGTATCCGACAAAGAAGCCGACAGCCTGTCGTACGAAATTGCCAAAAAAATTCAGGACGAGATGACTTACCCCGGACAGATAAAAATTACCGTCATCCGCGAAACCAGGGCTGTAAGCTACGCCAAATAGCTCCCTGAAAAAGTCTTACGATGGTTCGATTACCCGGAGAAGTTCTTTCATCCGGGTAATTTTTTGCGTATAACCCAGTTTCTCAAACGACAACAGCAGGTTGTTGATCAGCCTCACCACAATATCAACATTTGAGCAGGGAACATAAAACGAAGGATGTGGTTTTAGTTGTTGCTGCGACAGAAAATAGTCAATTTCCCTGCGCCCAAGTACAGCGCCCTTGTTATAGGGATTTATGTAAAACAATATGTCCTCGGATTCATCCGTTGCATCGTGCAGTCTGAACTCATCCTTGTAAGCCAGTATAAAGTTTTTGGGCAGGTTTACGCCGTAAATGGGAAGCCCAAGCTTATGTGCCACGGACAGGTAAATGATGGCCAGTGAAATCGGATTGCCCTTTCGTGTTTCAATAACCTGATTGATATAGGAATTCTGCGGGGCGTAAAAGTCGTTGTTATTTCGGGTGAACTTGTGCAGGTCAAAAATTATGTAATTCAGTATCTTCACCTTTTCTAAGGCCGTAAGGTTACTGTTTATTTCAATCCACACATCCTTCCGGATGCTTTCGATCTGCTCGTTAACCTTGCCCATGCTTATTTCGGGAAACTGAAAGCGGGCAATGTGAAAAGCCCCTTCGAGAATATAGGTTGCACCCGCGTTAACCCAATGATGTAAATCGTTCTTTACTCCGTTGAATTGGATTTCCTGAATAAGGTTTTCGAGCCTGGTCTGCACCTTTTCGCTGGGACTTCCTTCCCATGCCCTTTCCAGTTCGGGAATTACATCAGGTCCCTGCTTCAGAAGGTTTCCGGTAACAGTGTTGATTACTTCACTGTCCGTGTCATCCAGTAACGATATCATGGCCATAATTTCCCGCCGGTCCATCTGCTCAATTTTTTAGAGTACAAAAATACCGAAAATCAATTTTTCCCAATAATGAAATGACTGACAATTTTTTTCCTATTTTTGAAAACAGTTAATCTGCATTCAAATGATACAACGTGCCCAATCGGTTTACCTGCTACTGGTTACTGTTTTAATGAGTTTCCTGTTGCTTTGGCCTTATGCTTCGTTAAGCCCCGACGCAAACGAAATACTGTCGTTCCGATCCCATGCCATTGTTTCGGTTTCATCTGGTACGGTAACCGGCATACTAAAACTTACCCTCCCTTTAGTGATGCTGGTGCTGATCATCGGCATCATCAGCCTGGTAAACATTTTTATGTATCAACATCGCATAAAGCAAATACGTATTTGTCTGCTCAATACCGGTTTGCTGATCGT
>JAFGVG010000338.1 GCA_016938095.1 Bacteroidales bacterium | reverse complement strand
TTGGCTATTAGCTATTAGCCAATGGCCAATAGGCTCTGTAAGGCATTAGCAAAGGCCTCGTGTCTTTTAAAGTTCAAGTCCGCTGATGGAGAATGGATTTGATTCGTAATCCAGCGTGTCATTATCTGAAACAAAACAGTACCTTAATTTATAATACCCCATTTCGTTAAAAAGCCAAACCGTATCATGGATGGTTTCGCTTGCTTCAAGCGTTCCAATGTAACCCTCAGGGCCCATGTGTGTGCATAAAACCGGGTACTCGTTTTCAATCCAGTTTTCATTATCGAGTTTCAATATTTTGGCTGGCGCAATGTCAACATTATCGCATTTAAAGTGGTTAACGCGTTTACCAAGACGATTTGTTATGGTAATATCAATCTTACTGTTTACCAGGTAGTCTGCTTTGCCGGTTTTAATGATTATAGCTTCCCGGCTTTGGCTCTCTTTTTCGCAGGCTACCATTAAGACAGATAGCAATAACGATGCAAATAACAGTGTATTTCGCATAATCAGGTAGTTTTGGTTTTCAGTAAGGATGCGCTGGATGTACTATTGGTTGCGTGCTATTTAAAAGGAAATACTGGCAATACCGGTTACGGATCGCCTTACTTACAGCTGTTTCAGCACTGTGTTAGCCTTAAAAATAGTGCTTTACAATTTCAATTTTCCGCAGAAAATCAGGCAAGTCTTTCCTTAATCTTTTTTGTGTCGGCTTCATAACCGGGCTTTTCAAGCAGGGCAAACATATTTTTTTTGTAAGCTTCAACGCCGGGTTGGTCAAATGGGTTTACGCCCAGCAGGTATCCGCTTATGCCGCAGGCTTTTTCGAAGAAGTACATGAGCTGTCCCAGGTAGTACTCGTTAAGCATGGGCAGTTCTATCCGGATATTGGGAACGCTGCCATCCACATGGGCCAGCATGGTGCCCAGTTCAGCCATTTTATTCACGGCATCCACGCGTTTGCCGGCAATGTAATTGAGTCCGTCGAGATCAGCCTTATCGGTTGGAATAACCATTTTGGTTGCTGTTTTACCCACGGAAATTACCGTTTCGAAAAGCAATCGCTCGCCCTCCTGAATATACTGTCCCATCGAATGCAGATCGGCCGAGAAATCAACACTGGCCGGGAAAATGCCTTTGCCTTCCTTACCTTCGCTTTCGCCATAAAGTTGTTTCCACCATTCAGCCAGGTAGTGGAGCTTGTTTTCGAAATTGGCTAGTATTTCGGTTTTTTTACCCATCCGGTACAGCATGGTACGGGTAGCCGCATATAAGCAGGCAGGATTTTCACCAAAAGGGGTTGATGAGGCTGTGATTTTTTCCATGTCAATGGCGCCTTTCACCAGGGCACGGATATCGGTTCCTGCTATGGCCAACGGCACCAGTCCAACCGGGGTGAGTACCGAATAGCGACCGCCAATATCGTCGGGGATTACGTAGGTTTTATATCCTTCCTGAACGGCCATGGTGCGGAGTGCTCCCTTTTTGGCATCGGTAATGGCTATGATGAGCTCCTTGGATGCTTTTTTGCCCACTTTCTTTTCGAGGTGGTTTTTCAGTATTCTGAAAGCTATGGCAGGTTCAGTAGTGGTTCCCGATTTGGAAATCACTACAATGGCGTACTTCAGATCGTTGAGTATTTCGGTAAGTTCATTCAGGTAATCTTCACCAATATTGTGACCGGCATACAGGATCACCGGGTTTTTACGGTCGGCTTTCAGGTGCAGAAATGTTGGTGCCAGGGCTTCATGCACAGCCCGGGTTCCCAGGTACGAGCCTCCAATGCCAATGACCACCACGGCATCTACCTGCTTTTTGATTTTGTTGGCAGTTTGTTGTATGTCTTTCAGGTCGGCATCGGAAATCGATGATGGCAGGTTTACCCAACCCAGAAAATCGTTTCCTTTTCCGGTTTTGTTTTCAAGGGCTTTGGCACTTTCCGTAGCTTTTTCGGATAACGTGTACACATCGGTTTTGGGAACAAAGCCATATACCTTGCTGATGTCGATTTTTAAGGCTTCCATAGTATATATTATTTCAACTTTTCGGTTAATAGTTTAATTTCCAGGGCTGGGGATATTTTATCGTAAAGAATACGGTACACGGCATCGGTAATGGGCATATTCACGCCATGTTTCATGTTTATTTCGTGAATGCAGGCTACGGCAAAATAGCCTTCGGCGATCATGTTCATTTCCAGCATGGCCGTTTTTACCGAGTAACCTTTGCCGATCATCATGCCAAAGGTACGGTTTCTGCTGAATTGTGAATAAGCGGTTACCATTACATCGCCCAGGTAAGGCGAACTCAGTAGTTTACGTTTATCCTTATAGGTTTTCGCCAGGAACCTTTTGATTTCGAGCATGGCATTGGAAACCAATACAGCCTGAAAATTATCGCCATAACCCAGGCCGTGGCAAATACCTGCCGCTATGGCAATAATATTTTTGAGCACCGCAGCGTATTCGGTGCCGTAAATATCCTGGGAGCTCATTACTTTAACATAGTGACACCGGAACAAGGGGGCAAGCTCTTTGGATTTTTCCAGGGAAGCCGATGCAATGGTGAGGTATGACAACCTTTCAAGTGCTATTTCCTCGGCATGACAGGGTCCGCTGATGATGCTGATGTTTTTAAAAGGAACCTGGTAAATATTATGAAAAAACTCCGCTACGGTAAGGTTTTCCGAAGGAATGATACCCTTTATGGCTGAAACGATCTGCCGGTTTTCGAATGAACCGCTGAAACCGGCCAGGGTGTCTTTCAGAAAAGGCGCGGGGGTGGCAAAAACAAGGATATCAGACGACTGAATGATGTCGTTAATGGAACTGAAGAAGGTAATATTGTTGGTGTCGAATTCGATATCGCTGATGTACTTAGGGTTATGCTTGTACTTGCGAAAATATGCAATGGATTCCTCAGAACGGATATACCAGTTGAGGTGGGGTAGGTTATTCAGTAACAATTTGGCCAGTGCTGTGGCCCAACTTCCGCTTCCGATTATCGCAACCTTTTGTTGATCAGACATCCCGCTATGCGCCATTGATTTTGAATCGCAAAATTAGCATTAATATTTGATTGCAGCGATGTAGCGGGCTACTTAATTGTATAAGATAATGCGGCACTTGTACTGAATCCCAGCACCGGGTGGCTTTTGGAGGCCAGGTCGATTTGCAGGTGCTTGCCCCGGAAGCCGGTACCAAATGAATATCCTTGTTCGCCGGCAAAGTACAACCCGATGCGGAATACAAAAATCTTTTTAACGGTTACCTCGGTTCCGCCAAAAAAACAATAAGGTTCCCCTGTTTGTTTTTCTGTTTCGAGACAGATGTCAACCTCCCCGCCCAGGCTATAACCTGCACCCGCTCTGAATGCCGAATATACTGCCGGGTGAGGCGCAATCGAGTATTTTTGCCGTACAGGATTAAAAATTTCGGCACCCAGGACAAGATTTTTAAGCGGAATCCATTGCATACCCAAAGAAGGGACAATGGTATAGTGGTCGGGGTATTCTCCCGGCTGCTGAAGTATCAGCAAATGCAGGCCGGCACCCGCCCTGATTTTTTGGGTGAGGTTTACGCCATAGGCTAAAACAGCTCTGCTTTTACGAAATATTGAGTAGCCAAAGGCTGAATAGCCCAGACCGAAACTACCGGTACGGGTTGGCAATCCCAACACAACAGCTCCATAGCCTAATTCGGGAATGCCAAAGCAATTCGTATAAGCTATTCCGCATACAGGCTTTCGGACAGCCGCCAAACCTGAGGGGTTGGCAAAAACCGACCATTGCGTGGCCAGCATGGTACGCAATCCGGCCATGCCCTGTGAGCGGGCATCGCCATTTGAATCTTCAGGTTGCGACTTGGCGTACGCCGAAAAAATGCATGCACAAGCCAGCAACATCATCCATCTTGCAATAAACGGTAATTGCATTTTTATCCGTTAACCGTATTCCGTCTGTACGTCCAGTCGGGCAAGGTAATCAGCAGACCTTATAGCTTTTGCCTTAGCCTACCTTATACTGGAATGTTATTTTGGCCAGTTCCTCATTGGCGGCCACTATTTTTTTCTTTAGCCCGTCTTTGTATTTTTTTACCGAGCCGGCGATTTTTTTATCGCCCAGGGCAATCATTTGAGCGGCCAGTATGGCCGCATTCAGGGAAGCATTAATACCCACGGTGGCTACAGGGATTCCCGGAGGCATCTGAACGATTGCCAGCAGCGAATCGAGTCCCTCGAGCGATGCTTTAATGGGAACACCTATTACCGGCAGGGGGGTCATGGAAGCAATGACACCCGGCAGGTGTGCTGCCATGCCGGCTGCAGCAATGATAACTTTAATACCCCGTGATTCGGCATTCCGTGAAAATTGTTCCACCTCGGCCGGCGTACGATGGGCCGATAACGCATTTATTTCGAAAGGAATTTCCAACTCGTCGAGGAATTTTGCAGCGGCCTCCATCACCGGCATATCGGATGTGCTGCCCATGATAATGCTAACCAGTGGTTTCATTGTTTATAATATTATTTACCGGCTCTAATTTAATGCAATTATTCGTATCTTGCGACTTTTATTGTTTGCAGTATATATGGGTGGCATAACTTTACTCGATAAGCATTTCAAGCTCTACCTGACCTCCGAGAAAATCCAGACCGAAGTGCAACGTATTGCCGACAGCATTAACAACGACCTTAAAAATGAGGACGTTATTTTTATCGGTATCCTGAATGGCGCTTTTATGTTTGCCTCTGACCTGCTGAGGAGAATCACCTTTAATGCACAGGTTTCGTTCGTAAAGCTTACCTCATACCTGGGAACGGTTAGCACGGGCAAGGTAAAAAGGCTGATTGGCATCAACGAAGTGCTGAAAGACAAAACGGTTGTAATTATTGAAGACATAATCGACTCCGGCACTACCATCGAAAGCATCATAGACCAGCTCAGGGGATTCATGCCCAAACAGATTTATGTAACCACCCTGCTGCTCAAAACCGAGACCTACAACAAAAATGTGCACCTCGACTATGTAGGGTTTAACATTCCCAATGATTATGTGGTGGGTTATGGTTTGGATTACCGCGGGTTTGGCCGTAACCTCAGAAATATTTACCGTATCGAAGAGAAATAATTCCATTGTTAAAACATAAAGATCATAACGTATGCTGAATGTAGTATTATTTGGCCCTCCGGGCGCAGGAAAAGGAACACAGGCTGTTAACCTCATTGAAAAATATAAACTGGTTCATCTGTCAACCGGTGACATTCTGCGCGGTGAACTGGCTGCAAAGTCGCCCCTCGGCCTGGAAGCCAAAAAATTCATGGATAAGGGCGAACTGGTACCCGACGAGGTAGTCATTGGTATGATTGAGGGAAAGATTGATCAGCAGGCTGGTGCCAAAGGCTTCATATTCGATGGTTTTCCGCGTACCAAAGCCCAGGCTGGTGCACTCGATAAAATGCTCAGTAAAAAGAACACTGCCATCAGCATTATGGTGGCACTTGAAGTGGAAAAGCAGGAATTGGTTAACCGGCTGATGGGGCGTGGCAAGGTATCGGGCAGGGCCGATGATCAGGATATTAATGTCATCGAAAACCGCATTGCTGTATATAACCGCGAAACCGCACCGGTAATTGATTATTACAGTGCCCAGGGCAAATTTAAGCCCGTAAATGGCATGGGAACCATTGATGAGATCTTTGGCCGGCTTTGCGGCGAAATAGACAAGGTTTAAGGGTGTAAATAAGTTGGGGTGATATTAGGTGCATGGAATCAAACTTCGTAGATTATATAAAAGTCTTCTGCCGTTCGGGCAAGGGAGGCGCTGGTTCGGCTCATCTGCGGAGAGAGAAATTCATTCCCAAAGGTGGGCCCGATGGCGGCGACGGTGGACATGGTGGTCATGTTATTGTACGTGGCAACAGCCAGTTGTGGACCCTGCTGCATTTGCGTTACCGTAAACACATTTTTGCCGGCCATGCCGAAGATGGTATGAAGTACAATAAAACGGGCGCCAATGGCGAAAGTGTGGTTATTGAGGTGCCGCTGGGCACCATTGCCCGGCATGCCGAAACCGGTGAAACGATTTGCGAAATCACCCGGCATGACGAGGAACACATTTTAGTGCCCGGTGGAAGGGGAGGCCTTGGCAATACGCATTTCAAATCGGCCACCAATCAAACACCCCGCTATGCCCAGCCGGGAGAACCGTCCATCGAGGGGCATTATACACTGGAGTTGAAAATTCTGGCCGATGTGGGCCTGGTTGGCTTCCCCAATGCTGGCAAATCAACCCTGCTTTCGGTTATTTCTGCTGCGAAACCTAAAATAGCCGATTACCCGTTTACCACATTGGTGCCTAACCTTGGCATTGTAAAATACCATAACTCACGTTCATTTGTGGTGGCCGACATCCCTGGTATTATCGAGGGTGCACACGAGGGCAGGGGATTGGGTTTGCGATTTCTGAGGCATATCGAGCGCAATTCAATTTTATTGTTCATGATACCGGTTGATTGTGCCGATATAGCGCATGAATATGCCGTGCTGATCAACGAGTTAAAGCAATACAATCCTGAACTGCTCGATAAAAAAAGGGTGCTGGCCATTACCAAATCCGATTTAGCTGACGAAGAGCTGATACGCGAAATGAAAAGGGGATTACCGGACGTGCCTCATGTGTTTATCTCGTCGCAAACCGGCTCCAACCTGCAGAAGTTAAAAGATATCCTTTGGCGTGAACTAAATGCAGGTATGAATGATTGAAACGCTTGAGCAAATAGATCAAAGTTGGCTACTTTGGTTGAATGCACAACACGCTCCGTTTTTCGACGATGTAATGTTTTTTGTTTCGGGGAAATGGGAATGGATACCCCTGTATGCGCTGATACTGGCGTTGATTATCCGCAAATACCGTTGGAATGCACTTTGGATTATCGCAGCCATTGTTTTGGTAATCACCCTCAGTGATCAGCTGGCCAATGCACTCAAATCGGGGGTAAAAAGGTTCCGCCCCTGCAAGGATCCGGATATTGGGCACCTGGTGCACCTTGTAAACAATTACTGCCGCAGTTCCTATGGCTTTGTCTCGGGACATGCTGCCAATTCCTTTGCGCTGGCAACATTTGTTACACTGCTGTTTCGTAACCGTTGGGCCGCGGCCGGATTATTTGTATGGTCAACCCTGGTTTCGTACAGTCGTATTTACCTGGGCGTTCATTATCCCGGCGATGTAATTTGTGGCGCACTGCTGGGTACGCTTATAGCCTGGCTGGTTTATTTGCTCATGGTGCGGTTAAGGCCGGGCATAGCGGAAAAACACTGAAAAGCAAAGAGGAATTTTGGGGACTATTTTTTTCTTAGCTTTTTCAGCTCATCTTTCATGCGCTGCATATCGGTAATCCATTCCTCTATATCGTTCTCGTGTTCAATTTCTTCACCCAGGATGGTGGTGGCCATCTGATGTGTGGTGTGGTCTTTCCCGCTGGTAAAATCGGCAATATCCTTGTACCGTTGTATGGCACACCTTTCTCCAGTAAGGTTTTGCTCAAGGATTACCTCAACATAAGGATCCTCGGGAGCCTCGTATTTGCAACGGCTAAGTTTGAACCATTCTTTCGGATGAATAACCGGCGTACCGCCCAGTTGAATAATACGATCTGCCACCATAACAGCATGGTTAAGTTCCTGTGTGGCGTGCAGGAGTAATTCGGGTTCGATTTCGCTGCGCATGGGGCCTTCCATCAGTCGGGCGCCGATCCAGTACTGATAATAGGCGAGCCACTCTTCCGACAAGGCGGCATTCAACATATCAATCAGTTTTGGAACATCAATTTTCAGAATGTCAATTGCTTTTTTTCCCATATTTAAAAATTTGAAGGTGCTTCAGCGTAAAAACCAGTTAACCAGGGGGTTATGGAACAATTTTTACAGAACGGTCAGCAATCATATCCTGCAATTCTTTCAACAATGCCTGTTCCTGACGGTCGATATGACCGTCTTCCGTTGCCTGATGGATGATCATCTCGTATTCGGCTTTAGTGATATAGTGATCTTCCATGGCCTTCTCAATGACGTGCCGGAGTGTATGTGCGCTACTGCTTAGTTTCATTTTTGAATGATGTTTTGGTTTGCTAATTTAACAATTTTAGTATCGTGTTGGTTTAATAGTCCTTACTTTTTTTAGACTGCCGGTGTTATAAAATCGTTTACCAATGTCTTGCTTTCCATGGCATAGCTTTCTATCTTTATCGGCTGTAAACGATAATCCATGGCGCTGGATCTGCTCCAAAATATTGTCCTTATTTTTGCCCTGTCAACGCTGGTGAATTTTCTGTTCACCAAAATGAAAATCCCCACCATACTCGGTTACCTGTTTACCGGTGTTATTGTTGGCCCGTCGTTGCTGGGCGTTATTGGCATGCACGATGATATCGAAATCATTGCCGAAATTGGCGTGATTATGCTCATGTTTGGCATAGGGCTGGAATTTTCACTCAACCACCTGTTACGGATCAGAAAAATCGTTTTTGTTGGTGGTTTTTTGCAGTTTACTTTCACCGTTGTGGTAACCCTTTTTATTGCAAGGGGTTACGATATCGATTGGAAGGGAGCGTTGTTTATTGGATTTATTACAGCGCTCAGCAGCACTGCAGTTGTGCTGAAGATATTGCAGGAGCGTTCAGAGCTTACTTCCAATTATGGCCGAACCGTGTTAGGAATTCTTATTTTTCAGGATCTCCTGTTAATTCCCCTGTTGCTGTTTACGCCTATTCTGGGAGGGGCTGTGGCCGATCAGACGCACCAGTTGCTGATGCTGGGACTTAAGGCTATTTTTATCGTTGGTTTAATTTATGTCGGAAACCGTTGGCTGATGCCACGCTTGCTCGATGTAATTGCCAAAACCCGGAACCAGGAACTGTTTATGATGAGCGTGCTGTTCATTTGCATGGCCATTGCTCTGCTTACGGCTGAGCTGGGGATGTCACTGGCTTTTGGTGCGTTTTTGGCAGGACTTATGATCTCCGATTCACAATACAGTCACAATGTATTTGGAAACCTTATTCCGCTCAAAGACCTTTTTGCCAGCTTTTTTTACATATCCATCGGTATCCTGCTCGATGTAAATTTTGTGGCAGAAAATCCCGGACTGGTAACCGGTACAGTGTTGATTGTGGTGTTTTTTAAAGCCATTACCGCTTCGGGTACAGCCTTTTTGTTGGGACATACTTTCAGGGGAACCATCATGGTGGGGTTTGCCCTCAGCCAGGTAGGTGAATTTTCCTTTATTCTGGCCAAGGTCGGGATGGACTATAATCTTATTACCGATTTTATTTACCAGTTGTTTTTGGCTACAGCCGTTATTTCCATGGCTTTAACGCCATTATTGATGCAGGTTTCACGTCCGATAGCGAATTTATTGCTGAAATTACCGCTTCCGGCAAAGCTGGTAGATGGCATATTCCCACTGCCCCAGATTGAAATTCCCGAAATAAGGGATCACCTGGTTTTCATCGGAAAGGATTCGAGGGCTCTTAACCTGTCGGTTATGGCCAAACAACTGGGACTGCCTTATGTTTCCATAGTTTTTGATCCCGATTCGGCTCGAAAACGGCAATTGAAAGGCGAAACCATTGTATACGGCGATGCGGTAAACGATCCAATTTTGCTCAAAGCGCAGGTGGACAAAGCCGATATGGTGGTAATATCCATCGGTAACCTTATCACTTCGATGGTTATTATTGAAAAGGTACGAGCTTTGAACCCTCATGCCTATATCATTGTCAGGGCTAAAAAGGTTGAGGATATCGAGGATTTGTATAAAAGCGGTGCCGATAAAGTAATTCCCGAGGAGTTTGAGACTTCCATAGAGCTGTTTGACCGGGTGCTTTCCAAGCTGCTGATTCCACGGCGCGAGATCGATAAGGTGATTGGTCGCATAAGGGATGATAATTACGGTATTTTCCGAGACAAGGAAATGCGATCGGATTTTCCTGCACTCAAAATACTGGCCAATATAGAAATCACTGCTTTAAGGCTCGACGACGAGTCGCCGGTTCTGGGTAAAAGCATTGTTGAACTGCAATTACGAAATAATTACGGGTTGACCATTGCGGCCTTGCTCAGGGATAAGGAGCTGATTGACAATCCCGACCCTGAAACCATATTCACCATTGGCGACATTGTTTATCTTATGGGCCGGGCAGAGCAGATTGCCAATGCCACCGGAGTTTTTGTCAGGAGCAACCCATCGGGGGAGAACATAATTGATAATTAATCCAACTGAGTCATGAAAGTAACCGTATGCCGCAAAGTGCATTTTAATGCCGCTCACCGGATATTCAATCCCGCGTGGGACGATAAAC
>JAFGVG010000337.1 GCA_016938095.1 Bacteroidales bacterium | reverse complement strand
TGCCTCCTCCTGTGTAAGATTTTCATAATCGGCAAGCCTGATGGATTCATATTCTTCAAACAATAGGGTAACTGATTCCAACTCGCGAAACGGAATGCCAAAGGGTTTAAAACCCTCCATGGGGGGGAGCATGGATACGTGCCGGTGTCTGCGGTGGTTTGGCATAAGTAGTTTCAGTAAAGATGAATTTTCACAGCATAAAAGTAATAATTTTACCCGAATAGCACTTTTGGTTATACGGGCTAAAAAGCCAAATGTAAAACGTTTATTTACAGTATTGTTTAATGTTTATATAGGTACATTATTTGGCCCGGTGTAATTTCCGGATGTAAAAATTCTTACCGTTAAAAGGAACTTCTTTAATCAGTCCTTGCCGGACCAACGAGTGTACCACATTCATTCCGGCATTATCGTGTGTTAACAAACTGGCAAGTGTGTCTTCACGCAGCGGATGAACGGCAGAAATGTTAAGGATATCGTCGTAGGCATTACCGGTGAACCCGGTTTCGGTGCCTTCGAATCCGGCTAGCATTTCGGTTTGAATGCCAAAATTGCTGTAGGTTTGCCAGGCAGTGACCAGTTTTTCTTCTGCCGGGGCTTTCACGCTTTTGACGGCAGGTGGCCTTATAGGTATTGAAATATACGCCATTTGTGGGTGCAGCGATGCAATGAAAGTTGCCGTTTGACTGATCTGCGCGGGTTCGTCGTTGACACCCGCTACCATCATGGTTTCGGTATGCAGTTTTCCTTTATAGGTTTTCGCGAACGCTTCAATACCTTGCAGAATATCATTGAGATTAAGCTCTTTAACCGGTTGGTTTATTTGGCGCCAGGTTGCTTCATCTGTGGAGTCCACCTTTACCGAAACCCAGTCGGCTTCCATGAGTTCTGTACGGACCTGATTATCGAACATCTGCGATGAATTGGTGATAACAGCTATTGGCATGCCAAACTGTTTTAGCAGCCGTATTTCTTCGCCCAGGTTAATATCGAGCGTTGGTTCTCCATTGGTTACAAAGGTCAAATAGTCGGGTTGGTAACCGGGCTTTAGCTTTTTAAGGTGATTGCTTACTTCCTCAATCAACACCGAAGGTTTGTAAAAAGTTGCCCGGGTAATGGATTGTTCTTTGGTAAGGCCAATCTGACAATAAATGCAACTGTAAGAGCAAACTTTTCGCGAAGCAATATTGTTAATCCCTAAACTCAATCCAAGTCTGCGCGAAGGTACGGGTCCGAAAGCGATCATGTTATTCTTTTTAAAAGGCTGTTGGCTATTGGCTTTTAGCTATAAGCTAATCCTCCTTGGCAGGTAAATTAGCCAACGGCTGAGGGCTAATAGCTAACAGCTATTCCCATGCAAATATACACATTTAAGTGAACATATGTTCAAAACCTTGGGTTTTTTACAAAAGAAACTGTGTAAAAAGTCTTTTCTTTCGTCATTGCGAGGGAGGGACGACCGAAGCCGTCATTGCGAGCGAGGTACGAGCGCGGCAATCATTGAGATTGCTTCACTACGTTCGCAATGACGCATAACATTGATCATACTTTTTACACAGCCTCTAGGTTTCCAGCTGAAAAACCAGTCTTTGAGAGTTTTCTTTTACTTCATAAATGCATTCAGCATCCAGATGGTTTTTTCCTGACCGGAAATATAACCTGTCATCAGGTCCACTGTGCCATCGTCGCCATTGTCGGCTGCCAGGGCCAGAATTTCCCGCTCATTTTTCAGTAATACCTGTAATTCATCAAGTAATTCCTTAACAGTTGCCTGATCAGTGGAAATGTTCACTTTTTCCTTTATTTCAGCACGTTTCAGGTATTCCGAAAAAGCATGAACCGGCTTGCCTTCGAGCATGAGAATTCTTTCTGCCACTTCATCAGCCTTTTCGTTGAGGTCGTCATACGCTTCCTCAAATTTTTCATGTAATTTGAAAAACTGCTTTCCGGTTATATTCCAGTGGAAGCCTCTGACATTCATGTAGGCTATCTGAATATTGCTTAATAAATCGTTTAATTTATCCGAAACCTTTTCGGCATAAGCTTTTTCAAGTCCTATTTGATTTTTCATGTTTTAATGTATTTATATTATTAAAAAAGAATGATTCGTAACTGAGAACAAATATACGCAAATTTATTTAATTATACAAGACTTTCTATGGAGATTGTTAAATTGGTTTTGACGACGGTTGAAAATGGGTTGAAATCCATTTCGTTATATACAAAAGTTCGTATAAATTTGCAGAAACAATAGTATGCCCAGTCTTTCACCCGGAATGCCCGGCACAAAAGAAGCCTACGGAATTTCCATCATCAGGGATGATTTAAGTATTACCATACCACCAAAGGCTTTTAAACATTACGGTCTGACAAATGGAGATATCGTAGTTCTTTCGACAACCCATATTGGTGAAGGCGGCATGGGAATCATGATTAAGGAAAGAGCTTACAAAAGCGTGTTTAAGGGTATAATCGACCGGATTGATCGTTTGGATTCTTTTATCGTTTATAAGAACAGGTATTATGCACTCACACAGATTGTCAGCGGAAAGGTATTTTTAACCGAAGAACTGCTGACTGTTTTCAACCTGAAAAAAGGAGACCGGTTAATGGTTGTCAAGAGCACAACGGTTACCATGAGTTATACCCCTATTGAAATCTGGAAACGCAAGTTCGGGCAACTGGGACTGTTTGAGGCTGTTGCCAATATGGATAAGTTGGTAATATACTGAGGCAGGCAAAATACAGACCTGCCAATCAGCAGGTCTGTTACGTAAGAATTTGGTTATGTGCTGAAATTCGGGATATTTCTATTTTTCTCGTTGCCATGCCTCTGCAGCTTCAACACTGTCGAAGAAACGGGTGGTTATCGGATTGGCTACAGCAACCTTTTTGGCATAGTTTTCAACAGAGAACCTGGAGAATACATCTTTGGGCACAATAATGGCTTCTTTGAATTTACCAAGCTTTTTAGCATAAGCACCAATTGCTTTGGCTGCCACCTCCTGGGCCTCGGGGCCGAGTCCTTTGTGTTCACGTGCATCCAGTATCAAACCGTCGGCATTGGCTTTATTCAGCTCATCTACAATTATATTAAGAAGTTTG
>JAFGVG010000336.1 GCA_016938095.1 Bacteroidales bacterium | reverse complement strand
TTGGTCAGGAAGTTCGATGAGAAACCTCCTCCCCGGAAATATCCTTGTGATGCGGGGTACCAGGTGGTAGCTTCAAGGCATTTATCTACCTCCTCTTGGGCAATATCCCAAAAGGGCTTAATGGCCGGAACACCATCTTTACTCATTTGGCCGCTCCCGTCGAGTGCCGCAGAACCTGAATTGATGAGGTGGATCATGCCATTGGCAGCAACCCCGGTAAGGGTTTTACCGGTAACCCTTTTTACAGCTTCAGGACTCCAGTAAGTTCTCACATCTGCAAAAACCTGTGCCGTGTTGGTCAGCAAATGACCAAAGAGCATGACAACACCATTCAGACTGTCGTTTTCGGTGGCCACCACAAAGGCCTGCCGAATGCCATTCCAATCGAACGACGAGTTAAGGATGGCTTCGGAAAAATCGCCGTTGGGCATATGGTCAGTCCATTGCCGTTGTCCCTGGAATCCCGATGCTATGGCATTGTGACCCAGCGCCTCTTCACCAAATCCCATTTCAGCCAGCCGGTGATTGCCAATCATCAGGTCGCGCATGATCAGGGTCATCTTTACCACGTATTCCCAAATTTCGTCCTTACGCTGCCGGCTTAATTGCATATCCGCTGAATTCAGGTCTGCACCTTCTTTGCAGTTTTTCCGGGTCCACGCCAGGGCCCTGATAAATTCTTCCTTGTCAAAAATGCCTTCGTTCACCCTGCGGGTAATCTCGCTCATATCAACGTATTCATTTCGCATGCCCAGGTAGGTTTGGAAAAAGTCGGCATCAACAATGGAACCTGCAATGCCCATGGAAACCGACCCGATAGAAAGGTACGATTTACCGCGCATGGTAGCTGCAGCCAATCCGGCCCGGGCAAACCTGAGAAGCTTTTCAGCCACATCGGCCGGGATACTGGTATCTGTCGAATCCTGTACGTCGCGTCCATAAATACCAAAAGCGGGCAGTCCTTTTTGGTTATGACCGGCCAGGGCAGCAGCCAGGTATACGGCTCCCGGGCGTTCGGTGCCGTTAAATCCCCAGATGGCCTTTGGCAGGGTAGGGTGCATGTCAATGGTTTCGCTGCCATAGCACCAGCAAGGGGTTACGGTGATGGAAACCCCAACACCCTCGCGTTCGAATTTTTCGGCACACTGGGCCGCTTCGGCAACCCTGCCGATACAGGTGTCAGCTATTACACATACAGCCGGACTTCCATCGGCATGACGAAGGTTCGCAGTGAGGAGCGCTGCCACCCGTTTTGCCATTCCCATGGTTTGATCTTCAAGCGATTCACGTACGCCTCCCATGCGCCCGTCAATGGCTGGGCGTATACCTATTTTTGGCCAGGAGCCTTTCAGTCTGTTCATGGTATTTTCAATGTGTTTATATGCGTTGAAATTCGATATGATGTCTTTGCTATTCCAGGATGAGTTCAATTACAGGTATGGATACATGGGGTTTTGTAACAGGCAGACCCAGTTTCAGGTCGTTTGTTCCCATGACTTTCCCGTTAACCATGTAGGATTTGGCATCGCTGAATTTAATTTCTGAGGCATCGTGCAAAAACTGGGCATACTTAACTTTGCCTTTGTACCCTGGAAGCCTGAGCGTTTGCAATGGATAATCAAGCAGATGAACATAAAGCCTGTTGGTCGAAGGATTGTATGTCAGCAGGGTGTTTTCGGGCACGGCAAAGCTTTCGGGGGCCTGTGTACAGCCATAAACCGAACGGCTGTTGAATTTCATCCAGTTCCCCATTGCTTCAAGCGACTGAATAGCGCGGTCGTCAAACATCCCTCTCCCGGTAGGTCCTACATTCAGCAATAAATTTCCACCCTTACTGACCGTTTCGATGAGCAGGCTTACGAGTTGTTTCGGGTCTTTCCACGAATACTCATCACGATGGTATCCCCATGAGCCGGAGAAGGTCTGGCAGGTTTCCCAGGGAATTTTACTGCCGTTTACCTCAGGCCATTCCGGAACCCTGGTTTGTTCAGGTGTTTTAAAATCCCAACCGTCTGCAAATTCTTCAAGGTTAAGCCTGTCGTTGATAATAATCCCGGGCTGCAGTTGGCGAACCATCTTAATTAGTTTTTCTGAATCCCAGTCTTTATTTCCTTTGCCTGTTTCTCCGGGAAATGAAAAATCGAGCCAGAGGATATCAATTTTGCCGTAGTTGGTGAGCAGTTCACGTACCTGGTTATGCAGGTATTCCCGGTATTTATTCATATCCTTGCCTTTGTTGAGTTCCTGATATTTTCCGGCATCTTCAACCCTTTGCGGGTGCTTACTGTCGATGGTATAATCGGGGTGATGCCAGTCGATCAGGCTGTAATAAAAACCGATTTTCAAACCTTCTTTCCGGAAAGCTTCCACCCATTCTTTAATGAGATCTTTTCCATATGCCGTATTGACAGATTTGTAATCGGTGAATTTCGAATCGAACAGGCAGAAGCCTTCGTGGTGTTTTGTGGTGATAACCGCATACTTCATGCCGGCGGCTTTTGCCATTTTTGCCCATTCAGCCGGATTATATAAATCGGGATTGAAAGCATCAAAGTATTGCTGGTAGTCTTCATTGGTAAGCCGTTCATGGTTTTTAACCCATTCGTGACGCGCGGGCAGGGCATACAATCCCCAATGAATAAACATTCCGAACCGATCGTGTGTCCACCAGGCCAGCCTTTCCGTTTTCTGTGCTTCGGTTTCGCTGGTTAGCCTTTTTTGGCTATGTGCAGGTAAACTGCCCAATAACAGCATAATGGTAAATAAAGCAATGCTTTTCATAGTCTATCTGGTTTTAATAGTTTCAGTGGCTTTGATTAAAAACGAACCGTATAATTCTTCATATTGATGGGCATTTTCACCCGGCTCTGTTACTTCGAATGCTTTTGTCAAT
>JAFGVG010000335.1 GCA_016938095.1 Bacteroidales bacterium | reverse complement strand
TTTCGTCCATTGATAACCTGAACGATCATTATGCCGGTGGCAAAATACCGCCCTACAATGCCTTAAGCAATGCCTTGTTACGCGTGTGTGCGTATAAAACCACACCCGAAGGGATCGTGCCTGAGTCAGTTAAAGACATTACCGCACTGTGCAAAACAACCGTTCTTTCCGAAGACTCACTGGGAATAGTTTTTCCGAAAGCCAGGGATGGGCAAACCCATGCCTGTGCCATGGTGACCTTTACCCTTTTCTATCCCGATATTTTTGCCCCGCACCTACAGGAATTCCAGCGCAGCATACTTTTGCAATATGCCGATGTTCCTGTTGCCGGTGTCTGCAAGGACGAATGGGGTTTCCCTCCTTATTTCCCGCGCTTTTACCAGCAAGGTGTTCACGATTTCTGGTATTCGGCCCATAGTGCTAAAACATATGCCGAAAAAACCGGTGGACGCGAACTCCTGGGTGATTGCTTCCTGATGTCACACCCGGTAATTTCAAAAGAAACCGAACGCCAGACCGCAGTCAATCATTTCATGGAAATGATATTCCACCGTAATGTGGAACTTGAAGGAAGCTTTTATGACAATGTGAAGGAGATTTACGGCCCCGATGCTGCGGTAACCGTTCATCCAACATGGTGGCCTTACCCCGATTACAACGAGTACAAGAAAAACGGACTCGACTGGTGGAGTGTTAAAAGAGACTGGGCCCAAACCGACGAAATTGTTCCCTTTGCCGTACGCACGGCACTTTGTAAAAAATGGAACAGTCCCATCTGGTACAATATGTATTATACCATGAAACTGCCGGTTCAGGTGTGGAGTTCCGCACAGGCCGGTGGCCGCATCAATTACCTGGGCTATCAGACCCTTTACGACCCCGACATTATGCGCGCGGAAAACAGCATACGACTTTTGAATTTTATTAGTGAGAGCCCGGTGGATTGTCGTGTGGCTGTGGTATTCGGACATGCTGCCACTGTTAACTGGGCAGGTGCGTACCACAACGATGTAGGCATGAAGCTGGCCGATACCCTATGGTTTTCGGGTTATCCGGCCGATCTGATACCCACCAGTGAAATCGAAAACGGAAGCCTGAAGGTTGACGAAGAGGGCTGGATTTGCTATGGGAAACAGCGTTATACGGCTGTTGTGCTTTACCATCCCGAATATGAAAAACATACCACCGGCGACTTTTTTAACCGGGCATCAAAGGGCCATACCAGGCTTTTCCGGATAGGAGCATGGACAAGCGATTTCAAAGGTAATGCCGTGAATGGGGATGAACTGCTTCCTGCCGGTATGACAGTTGCGAAGGACCACCGCGAAGCACTGCAACAAATTATCCCAGTGCTGTTATCAAATAATATTTTGAAGCAGACACCTGCCACCGATACACTCGACAACAGGTATTTCAGGCTGCGGGGTTTTAATACCATATCGTATTTTCCACCCACAACGGGATTTTCCAAATTACTCGACGGGACTATTATAAAGGTGGCCGGAACTAAACAAATCAGTGGCGATCCCATTCAACAGGAGTTTGAGGTGAACGGACATACTGTTGCTATTGATGCAATTGGCACTGTAGGGGTGCGACTCGATAAAAACGGTGATCTGCAGGCTTTGGCTGCAAGCCGGCTGAAATCTTTTAAAACCGCTAAACAAAACATTGAACTTCCCGAACGGATGGATGTGGCTTTGTGGGTTGACGCAAAGGGAGTATGGCACGGCGTGGTGCAGGGTCATGAGGGCCCGATACCCGAAGCATTGCTGCGATTTACCTCCGACTGGTCGCGATTGGGCCTGCCCGAACCTCCTGCAATGCCGGTACAGTGAAGAACCAAGAACCAAGAACCAAGAACCAAGAACCAAGAACCAAGAACCAAGAACCAAGAGCCAGAGCCAAGAGCCAAGAGCCAAGACTTGCCTGCCGGCCAGGCGGGCATCGAACCCACAACTCATAGCTCACGGCTCACAGCTCACGGCTCGCAGCTCACAGCTCACAGCTCACAGCTCACAGCTTTTTTAAAACCATCCCAAATCCACAACCTGCCCAACATTCTTAAAACATACCCAAAGATGAAAGACTGCTTACTTGTTCTACTGCTTGGCTGCTGCTTCGGTTGTCTGAATGCCGGAGAGCCCCATGAACGCATAGACCGTGAAGCCCTTGTGAAAAGGCATATTGTCACCCTCGATTCGGTTGATTTATATGCCCCGCTTACCGTAGGGAACGGCAGGTTCGCCTATACAGCCGATATCACCGGTTTACAATCGTTCCCTGAAGCGTATGAAAAAGGTATTCCGCTTGGAACACAATCGGAATGGGGCTGGCATAGCTTTCCCAATGTTGAGGCATATAAATTTGAGGAAAGCCTTAAGTCCTACACACTCGACGGTCGCGAAATACCCTACTCGGTGCAGGTACGTTCCCCCGACCGTAACCGGGAAGCTGTGAACTACCTCAGGCAAAATCCTCACCGTCTTCACCTGGGAATCGTCGGGCTGGAATTGCAAAGACCCGATGGGTCGGTGTTGGGGCTCGACGATATAAAACAAATCCGCCAAACACTCGACCCATGGAATGGTTGTATCCACAGCACCTTTGTTACAGAGGGCGAAACAGTTGAAGTTACCACCTTTGCACACCAGGATATGGATATGATTGCTGCCAGGGTGGTTTCACCGCTGATTAAAAATGGCCAGATTACCATTAAACTTTCGTTTCCTTATCCAACTGGGCAGCATACCGATGCGGGATGTGACTGGAATAAGCCCAATAAGCATACCTCAGATCTGACATCAACAGCAAATAGCGCTGTAATTAGCCGTAAGATTGATGAAACGCAGTATTCGGTAATTCTTAACTGGACGGGTAAAGCGGTTATCAGCGAGAAAGCGCCACATCTGTTCTGCCTTGAACCTGGGCAGGGGCAATCGGAAATTACATTTGGCTGTTTATTTAGTGATATTAACCCTGATATTGAGTTACCCGGTTTTAATACTGTGGCTGAAAACAATGCAACAGCCTGGAAAGCATTCTGGCTCAGCGGCGGTGCGGTCGACTTTTCGGGGAGTGCCGATCCGCGTGCGAAAGAGCTTGAGAGGCGAGTTGTTTTATCGCAATATCTTACCAGGGTACAGTGTGTTGGCAGTTTTCCCCCACAGGAGACAGGACTCACTTATAATAGCTGGCATGGCAAATTTCACCTCGAAATGCATTACTGGCATGGGGCCCACTATGCCTTATGGGGACGTACTGAACTGTTGCAGAACAGTCTCGATTATTACCTGGCCATTGCCGAAAAGG
>JAFGVG010000048.1 GCA_016938095.1 Bacteroidales bacterium | reverse complement strand
GGGCGTCATTATCCAGTATATTGCACGTGTTATTTTCAGCTTCAATTACAAAAAGTCCGTAAAGTATTTTGGGTCTTTATGGGGTGGTTTGGCCATCACCGGCATCACTTACTTCATCCTTATAAAAGGCGCCAAGGGTTCTTCGTTTATCAGCAAAGAGCAGATAGCCTGGATTTCGGACAACTCCGCGCTCATCCTGGGTATCTGTTTTGTGGGATGGACCTCTATCCTGCAATTACTCAACTGGCTTTTCAACGTCAACCAATTGAAAGTGATCGTTTTGTTCGGCACCTTTGCGCTGGCCATGGCCTTTGCCGGTAACGACCTGGTTAATTTCATCGGGGTTCCCATGGCAGGGTACGAATCCTTTAGAGTGTTTTCTGCACAGGAAGGCCTTAGTGGCAGCGATTTTACCATGACCGCGCTGATGGAAAGCGTTAAAACACCTACCGGATTTCTGTTGATTGCAGGTATTATTATGGTGCTGTCCCTGTGGTTTTCAAAAAAGGCACGCACGGTAACCCAAACCGAACTTAGCCTGGGTAACCAGGACCAGACCAACGAGCGGTTTGCCTCCTCTGCTTTTGCACGTTCATTGGTGCGAATTGGCGTTCAACTGGGAAAGGCACTGTGGGCCATTGTTCCCGCAAAGCTGAAACCCATAATACAGAGCAGGTTCGACGATTCAGCCTTTAAAAAACAAGCTAAAAAGGACAAAGGTTTGTCGTTCGACCTGGTGAGGGCCTCTGTAAACCTGGCGGTTTCCAGCAGCCTCATTGCTTTTGCCACTTCACATAAACTGCCCCTGTCAACCACCTACGTAACTTTTATGGTGGCCATGAGCACCTCGCTGGCCGACAAGGCCTGGGGCCGTGAAAGTGCCGTTTACCGCATTTCCGGCGTTATCACCGTTATCGGAGGCTGGTTTTTCACTGCCTTTGTGGCTTTTACCGGAGCCTTTCTGATGGCCCTGCTGATGAGCTGGGGCGGAATGATTGCCGTAGGGTTGCTGATTGCCATTGCCATTGTTGCCATTTATAAAACACATACCGTCCACAAAAAGCGCGTTGAGGAAACCAAGGCTTCCGAACGCGAGTTCTGGGCCGACGAAGCAGTAACCGGAGCACAGATGCTCGACAAATACAATAACCGTGTTGCCCTTAGCATTGTTGCCACGGCCGATCTTTACGAAAAAACCATTGAAGGGCTTATCGACGAAAAACGGAAAAAGCTGGGTAAGGCCGAAAAAGAAATACGAAAGCTCAGCAAGGATATCCGGCTGTATAAGAAAAACGCCCATCTGCTGGTTTCAAGGCTCGAAGGAAGCGACCTGGCCGACGACGGTGAATATTACTTCCTGATGCTCGATCACCTGAACGATATAGCGCATTATGTTGAGAATATGGCCGGACCAGCTTTCAGTCATATCGACAACAATCACGAACCACTTCCTAAAGCTGATGCGGAAAACCTGAAAGACTTCCTGAAAGAGGTATTGAAATACAGCAAAAAAACACTTAATTGTATTGCCACAGGTAAATTCGACAACCCCGAAGAGGGTGCCGAAACGCTGAAAAAACTGGTGGATGAACTTTCAAAGATGCGTAAAAGTCACCTGAAACGCTTCAAATCGGGAAATATTAACACCGGTGTCAGCCTGTTGTACCTCGATATACTCGCGGAATCCAAGAACCTAGTACTGGGTATTTCAGCCATGTCCAGGTCTGCGCGTAACTACAGCATTACGCATCCGTTGTTGCTGAAATAGCAGCCAGGTTGCGCCGTAAACCGGCAAACCCAGGTCTTTTCAATGCTGTTTCACCAAACATAAGGTTGAATTCTTCTTCCGCAAGTTCCTGCCAATCGTCCCGTGTCATTTCCAGGAGCCCGGGTACCGGTTCCAGTTCGGGCATTTGATGCGGCACCGCCTTGTGGTTCCAAGGACATACTTCCTGGCATACATCGCAACCAAATACCCGGTTCCCAAGCTTTTTCCGGAATTCGTCATCTATATCACCTTTATTTTCGATGGTTAGATACGAAATGCACCTGCGGGCATCCAAAACCCCGGGTGCAATAATGGCATGGGTGGGACAGGCCTCAATACACTTTGTACAGGTACCGCAATAATTACGTATAGGATTGTCGTAACGCAGGGGAATAGTAACCACCAACTCGCCAATAAACACAAACGAACCCAGTTTCCTGCTGATCAGGCAGGTATTTTTGCCAATCCAGCCCAGTCCTGCCCGTGCCGCCCAAACTTTGTCGAGTACCGGTGCCGAATCAGTAAAAGCACGCCCCGATGCCGGGGTAATCTCTTCGTTAATATACCGGAGCAATAAATATAGCCTGTCACGTATTACCTTGTGATAATCGCGGCCATAAGCGTATTTCGAAATAACCGGAGCTTCCGGATCTTCTTGTTTTTTTTCAGGAAAGTAATTCAGGATGACCGAAATAACTGATTGAGCGCCCTTTACCAACAGTGACGGGTCAACCCGCTTTTCCCGGTGGTTTTCCATATACGTCATGCTGCCGTGGTAATGATTTTCAAGCCAACTGTCGAGCCGTTTGGCCTCTTCATCCAGTCGGGCTACGCGCGATATACCGCAGGCATCAAATCCCATCTTTTGGGCAGCTGCTTTGATCAGGGATGATTGTCGGGTTAACTCATCCATTGCAGAAAAGCAAAGCCTTCGGGCCACCATACCATAACGATGGCACGTTAATGATTATAGCTTCTTCTTGATTTCGGTGGTTTCGTATCCTTCGATGATATCACCAACACGAATGTCGTTGTAATTTTCCATGTTCAGTCCGCATTCCTGTCCGCTCACAGCCTCCTTTACATCGTCCTTGAAACGTTTAAGCGATGCCAGCTTGCCGGTATATATCACAATGCCATCGCGGATAATCCGAACCCGGGTATCGCGACGTATCTTGCCTTCCTTCACCATACAGCCGGCAATGGTGCCAACCTTGGTAATTTTGAAAGCTTCGAGTACCTCCAGCGTGGCAACAATGTCTTCTTTGATCTCAGGTGATAACATTCCTTCCATCGCCGATTTGATTTCGTTTATCGCATCGTAAATGATGGAGTAAAGTCGTATGTCAATCTCTTCCTTTTCGGCCAGCTTGCGTGCCTGTAGCGAAGGCCTTACCTGGAAGCCAATGACAATGGCATTGGACGCAGCGGCCAGCAATATATCACTTTCGGAAATTTGTCCGACAGCTTTGTGGATGACGTTAACCTGTATCTCTTCGTTTGAAAGTTTTATGAGTGAATCCGACAAGGCTTCAATGGAGCCATCCACATCACCCTTTACAATCACGTTCAGTTCCTTGAAATTGCCTATGGCTATACGGCGTCCGATCTCGTCGAGTGTAATATGTTTCTGGGTCCGTAAGCCCTGTTCGCGGAGTAATTGTTCGCGTTTGTTGGCAATCTCCTTGGCTTCCTTTTCCTCGCCGTATACGTTAAACTTGTCACCTGCCTGCGGAGCGCCGTTCAAACCCAGTACAAGTACCGGATCTGACGGACCGGCTGCGATGATCTTCTTGCCGCGCTCGTCGTACATAGCCTTTACCTTTCCGAAATTATGTCCTGCCAGCATGATATCGCCCACCCGCAAAGTTCCGGCCTGTACCAGCACAGTGGCTATGTAGCCGCGACCTTTGTCGAGTGACGATTCGATAATGGTACCGATAGCGGCTTTGTCGGGATTAGCCTTCAGGTTCAGCAACTCAGCTTCGAGCAACACTTTCTCGAGCAATTCTTCAATGTTCAGACCGGTTTTGGCGCTGATTTCCTGCGACTGGAACTTGCCACCCCAATCCTCTACCAGAATATTCATCTTGGCCAGCATCTCCTTGATCTTTTCGGGATTTGCCGTGGGCTTGTCAATTTTATTAATGGCAAACACCATGGGAACACCGGCGGCCTGGGCATGGTTAATGGCTTCAACCGTCTGGGGCATAATACCATCGTCGGCAGCTACCACAATAATGGCAACGTCGGTAATCTGGGCACCGCGTGCGCGCATGGCTGTAAATGCCTCGTGACCCGGGGTATCCAAAAAGGTGATCTGCCGTCCGTCTTTGAGTTCAACACCGTAAGCGCCAATGTGTTGGGTAATGCCTCCTGCTTCTCCTGCAATAACGTTGGCATGGCGGATATGGTCGAGCAATTTGGTTTTACCATGGTCAACATGGCCCATTACGGTTACAATAGGCGGCCGTGGTATCAGATCATCGGCATTCTCCTCTTCCTCTTCTTCCTCCTCCTGGGTATCAATGGTCACAAATTCAACCTTAAAACTGAATTCTTCGGCTACCAGCACGAGTGCTTCCGCGTCCAGTCGTTGATTTATTGAAACAAACAGACCGAGACTCATACAGGCCGAAATCACTTCGGTAACAGGTACGCCCATAAGGGTAGCCAGTTCGTTTACAGTAACAAATTCGGTTACCCGCAGAATATTCTTTTCCTGTTCGCGCTTTTCTTCCTCTGCCAGGTTACGCTGACTGAGGATTTCACGCTTTTCGCGACGATATTTGGCACCTTTCGATTTACCTTTGGAGGTGAGCCTTGCAAAGGTGTCCTTTATCTGCTTGTCAACATCTTCCTCGCTGATCTCAAAATGAAAGCCTTTACGCTTTTTCTTTTTCTTCTTGTCCTTTGAAGCGTCTGTATCGCCCGGACGCGGGGGTTGCTTTTCAACACTCACGCGCTGGGTATCCTTTTTGATGCGCTTTCTCTTTTTCTTGTGTGCAGCATCATCCGAATCACTTCCTGTTCCGGGAAGCGTCATCTTCCCTACCACCTTGGGTCCGTTGAGCTTTTCAACCTTTGCCCGTATCAATTCGGGTTGAGGTCTTGTCGGGGCAGGTCTGCCTTCAGTCTCAGCTTCGCCGTTAACAGGTGCAGCAGGAGCTCTCTGGGAAACGGTCGCTCTGCCCCTGCGCTCTTTTTCGAGCTGCTCGCGGGTTTTCTTGGGCGGCCTGGTACGCTGGTTCATCGAATCGAGATCGATTTTGCCAACCACCTTTACTTCAACATCTTTAATTTCAGACTTGATGAAAGTATCTTCCACTTCGGGTTCCGCTTCGGGTTCAGCCTCTGCTTCAATCAATTCTTCCACTGGTTCCGCCGGCTGAGGTTCCGGAATTTCGGGTTTAACAGGCTCTTCCGCAACTACCGGCGGGGGAGCGACAACTTCTTCAGCAGGCTTTACAACGGGGGGCTCAACCACTTCTTCCTGCCTGGCAACCTCTTCGGCTTTTTCCTTTTTGGGAGCAGCCTTTTTGCCCTGATGGAGCTTATCCACATCCATTTTGCCCACCACATTCACCCTGATGGTTTCTTTTTCAACCGCAGGTGCCGGTTCGGGCTCGTGATGCTCTGCCGGGGGCCGGGTGTCTTTCACCAGCACTTCGCCGGCTTCATCAACACTTTCAACCTCTACATCGTGGTGCAGATCTTTTACGGTTATCATCTCAAGCTTTTCACGCTTGTTGCGTAAATTCAGCTTTTCCGATTCTTTTTTTGCGTTCAGGTCGGTACTGAATTCCTTCAGCAGCAATGCCACCTGATCGGATGTAATCTTCTCATTGGGATTTGAATCGATCTTCACCCCCTTCTTATGCAGGAATTCCACAATGGTGGAGATGCCTACATTTAATTCCCTGGCTATCTTGCTTAATCGTGTTGTTTTGTTATCTGACATCCGAGCACTTTAGTGGTTATTGCAACGATAAAATTAGTAATTCCGCGAAATATAATAACATCCTGTCGAATTATTCAAATTCAGCTTTCAGTATTTTAAGCACTTCACGTATGGTTTCCTCTTCGAGGTCCGTTCGTTTCACCAGGTCATCCACATTGAGACTGAGCACACTGCGGGCGGTATCACAACCAATGGCCCTGAACTCATCGATGATCCATCCGTCGATTTCATCTGCAAATTCTTCGAGATTGACATCTTCTTCATCGGAATAGTCGGTTTCGCGATAAACGTCAATTTCGTATCCGGTAAGCTGACTTGCCAGCTTAATGTTCAAACCGCCTTTACCAATGGCCAGCGAAACTTCGTTGGGCTTCAGGTATACATCTGCCTTCTTGTTCTTCTCGTCGAGCTTAATCGACGAGATCTTAGCCGGACTCAGCGCACGGGTAATGTACAACTGCAGGTTATTGGTGAAATTAATCACATCTATATTTTCATTCTTCAGCTCCCGCACAATTCCATGAATTCTCGACCCCTTCATCCCCACGCAGGCGCCAACAGGGTCAATGCGCTCATCATACGATTCAACGGCCACCTTGGCACGTTCACCCGGTATACGCACAATTTTTTTAATGATGATCAGCCCGTCAAATATCTCGGGAACCTCCAGTTCAAACAAACGCTCCAGGAAAACCGGCGAGGTACGCGATAAAATAATCAGCGGTGTGTTGTTTCGCATCTCCACGCGCACCACAACGGCCCTTATATTGTCGCCCTTCCGGAAGTAATCGGTTGGGATCTGTTCAGTTTTGGGCAGGATGAGTTCATTGCCTTCTTCGTCGAGCACCAGTATCTCACGCTTCCATACCTGGTAAACCTCACCGGTGATGATATCGCCGATGCGATCGCGGTATTTCTGAAATATGTTGTTCTTTTCAAGTTCCAGTATCCTTGCTGTAAGGTTTTGTCTTAATGCCAAAATAGCGCGACGGCCAAAATCAAGCAGTTTCACTTCGTCGGTAACTTCTTCACCTACCTCATAATCCTCATCAATCAGCTTGGCCTCAGAAAGCGAAATCTGCATATTGGGTTCGGTAACCTCACCGTCCTCCACTACTTCGCGGTTCCGCCAAATCTCAAAGTCGCCTTTGTCAATGTTAATAATAATATCGTAGTTGTCGGCTGATCCGAACATTTTTACCAGCATACCGCGGAATACATCCTCAAGCACACTCATCATGGTGGCCCTGTCAATGCTCTTAAGATCTTTAAACTCCGAAAATGTGTCGATCAAATTAAGGTTTTCCATATTCCTTTTTTACTTTTTTAAACTAATTACAACTTTAGCCGCTTTTAATTCATCAAACCGTACTTCAACAGGTTGGGTAACTTTTGTTTTACGGCCTTTGGGTCCGTCCTTAACCAGGGTTTCCGTTTCAAGCACAATGGCTTCGGGCATTACCCCGGTCAGCCTGCCTGTTATCTTTGTGCCGTCGGTTTTTACCACGTCAAGCTGTCTACCGGTATTCTTAACAAATTGTACCGGCAACCTGAGGGGCTTGTCGAGCCCGGGCGACGAAACCTCCAGCTCATAATCCTCCTCGTCACGGTTGAGATGACTTTCGATAAACCTGCTGACGGCTATACATTCGTCGAGGGTAACCCCTTTCATACTGTCGATAAATACGGCAATCTTATTGACAGGCCTTATCTGTAACTCAACCAAAAACAAATCCCTTCCGGCCAGTTCTTCATTGAGTAATTCCCTTATCCAGGTGTCGCTGATCATTTTTTTCAGGCAATAAAATAGGGGACTGTTGCGTCCCCTTCACTACTGAAATTTCACCGCAAAAATACAAAAATTAATTTAATTACAATAAGGTATAAAATAAAAATGGAAATTTTGGATGACAGGCTTTTATGCAGGACATAACCTAAATTTCAACCGGATGTTGGTAATCTGAACAAATATGCAGTAATTTGTCCTCTAAAACATCAATCAACAGTGTCATCGGTTACCAATAAGCGAAAGATCATCAATGATCCGGTTCATGGATTCATCATTATTCCAACCGATTTTATATACGATCTGCTCGAACATCCGTATATCCAGCGGCTCCGCCGCATAAAGCAACTCGGACTTACCAGCTTTGTGTATCCGGGTGCAACCCACACCCGGTTTCAGCATGCACTTGGTGCGGCTTACCTCATGAGCCAGGCCATCGACAACATCAGGCTAAAAGGAACTGTGATTACCGACGAAGAAGCCGAAGCAGTTACCGCAGCCATACTGCTTCACGATATTGGTCACGGCCCCTTCTCTCACGCGCTCGAGGAAAGCATTATTCCGGGGCTTGCGCACGAGGAACTTTCGGTATTGCTTATGAACAGGCTTAACTCCGTGTTCAACGGAAAACTTAACCTGGCCCTGGATATTTTTAACAACCAGTATCAAAAAAAATTCCTGCACCAGCTCGTATCGGGACAACTTGATATGGACCGTATGGATTACCTGATGCGCGACAGCTTCTTTGCAGGGGTAGCCGAAGGTACCATAGGCACCGAAAGGATTATTAAAATGCTAAATGTGGCAGGCGATCAGCTGGTGGTAGAGGCCAAAGGCATTTATTCCATCGAAAAATTTCTGATTGCCCGGCGGCTGATGTACTGGCAGGTATATTTCCACAAAACCGTCATTGCGGCTGAAAACCTCCTGGTACGATTACTCAGGCGTGCAAAGGAACTGGCCATAAACCATACACAGCTTTATGCCACGCCAGCCTTACAGTACTTCCTTATCAAGCCCGTGAGCAATCATAACCTCACCGAAGAAAAAGACCAAACGCTCGATTACTTTGCCAGCCTCGACGACGACGACATCATGGTATCGGCCAAGGCATGGACAACCCATCCTGATCCGTTGCTGTCGATGTTGTCGCGTAACCTCATTGGCCGGAAACTTCCCCGGGTTCGTATCAGTGACGAACCGGTAGATGAAGCCCGTCTTGCCTCGCTGAAAGCTGAAACGGCCAGACTGTACGGATTAAGTCGAGACGAATGCAACTATTTGGTATATACCGGTTTGATTACCAACAGGGCCTACAGTGATAAAACCGATACCATCCGCGTACTGTTCAACAACGGTGAAATGAAAGATTTTGCTGAAGCCTCGGATATATTTCACTTTCAACATCTCATGGAAACCAAACGAAAATATTTCCTGTGTTTTCCCAAAGATCTTGCCTTAAATTACTAATTTTGTGCCCGGCGAAAAAGAAAAGTGCATGAAAGTCACCGCTAAAACTGTTGCTGATTTTACCAAAGGTGAATTAATTGGCAATCCCGATATAGAAATTACGGATGTTTCCAAAATCGAAGAAGGAAAAAAAGGTAGTCTCGCGTTCCTGGCAAACCCAAAGTACGAAAAATACCTTTACAATACCGAAGCTTCTGTTGTTCTGATTAACAAGGACTTTCAGATTAACGGTACCGTAAATGCCACCCTCATCAGGGTTGACAATGCCTATGATGCCTTTACTTCACTGCTTGAGCTCTATACCAAAATGGTGCCTGAAAAAAAGGGCATTGAACAGCCAAGTTACGTGGATCCTTCGGCCAAACTGGGCGAAAACGTCTATATCGGCGCCTTCTCATACATTGGTCCCGGTGTAACCATCGGCAACAATGCTAAAATTTACCCCCAGGTATACATTGGCGATTACACCCAGGTAAACGACAATACCATTGTTTTTCCAGGCGTAAAAATTTACCATGGTTGTTATATCGGCCACAGCTGCGTTATTCATTCGGGCGTGGTGATCGGTGGCGACGGCTTCGGCTTTGTTCAGCAACCCGATCAGCAATACCGGAAGATACCACAGGTAGGCAACGTGGTGATCGAAGACAATGTTGAAATAGGCGCCAATACCACCATCGACAGGGCTACCATGGGCTCTACCATTATCCGCAAAGGTGCCAAATTCGACAACCTCATTCAGATCGGGCATAACGTCGAAGTAGGAGAAAATACCGTGATTGTTTCACAGGCAGGCATTGCCGGATCCACCAAGGTAGGCAGTAATTGCCAGCTGGGCGGTCAGGTTGGACTGGCCGGACATCTTAAAATAGGCGATAACGTGAAAATTGGCGCACAGTCGGGTGTCAGCAACAACCTTAAAGATGGCGAAACCGTGCTGGGTTCCCCTGCCTTCGATGTCAGCCGGCAGGTTAAAGCCATGATCACTTACAAATCTCTCCCCGAAATGAGCAGGCGTATTGCCGAACTCGAAAAAGAACTGAAAAAGCTTACCGAAAAAAACAAAGGGGAGTAATGCTGGGTGGTGAGTGCTGGGTATTTGAAATTGCTTGATAGGGTGCCAAATAATGAATAAATGAAAGAATGAAGGAATGAAAAATAGAGTGTTGGACCTGCCTGCACAGCTGTTATTTTCTTTCATTCCTTCATTCTTTCATTCCTTCATTTCTTCATTCCTTCATTTCTTCATTTCTTCATTCTTTCATTCCTTCATTCTTTCATTAACTTGCTATTCATAAATTTTTTATAATTTCGCCCTGTTTTTTATATACGAAATACATATTATATAAATAATGGCGGAAAAGCAAAGAACGCTTGCCAAACCGGTAAGTTTAAAGGGCAATGGACTGCATTCAGGCGTTGAAGTGGAGGTTAAAATTTGCCCGGCTCCCGAAAACCACGGATACCAGTTTAAACGCATCGACCAGGAAGGACAGCCTGTGATCAGGGCGCTGGCCGAAAATGTAAATATAACCGAACGAAGCACCACCATTGTTGACAAAGGTGCCTCCATCACCACCGTTGAACATCTGCTGGCCGCTTTATACGGCATGGGCGTTGACAATGCCCTTATGGAAATTAACGGACCCGAAGTTCCCATCATCGATGGCAGTGCCCTTCCCTTTGTTAAGGCTATCAAATCGGCAGGTATCGTTGAACAGGAAGCGGAACGTTTTTATTTCCAAATCAGGGAAAAAACCGAATTCATCGACGGGGAAAAAGGCATTCAGCTGACGGCTTACCCCGATGACGAATTTATGATTGATGTACATATCGACTATAACTCAAAGGTAGTCGGACACCAATTTGCCTCCCTGAAAAACATCAGCGAATTCGAAACAGGGTTTTCTGCCTGCCGTACTTTTGTTTTTCTGCACGAAATTGAACTTTTGCAGAAACATAACCTCATCAAAGGCGGCGACCTCGACAATGCCATTGTGATTATCGACCGGCCTGTATCGCAGGAAGAATTGGACCGGCTGGCCGTGCTGTTCAACAAACCTTCCATGAAGGTCAAACCCGAAGGGATCCTCAACAATATCGACCTGGCCTTTGCCAACGAACCGGCCCGTCATAAGCTGCTCGATGTGATCGGCGACCTGGCTTTATGCGGCGTTCGTCTTAAAGGCCGTATCATTGCCAACAAACCGGGTCACAATGCCAACGTCGAATTTGCCAAAATACTCCGTAAACAAATAAAGGCAGCACATAACAAACCGCTACCGCCGGAATACGATCCCAATAAGGAACCACTGTTCGATATCAACCAGATACAGAAATGGCTGCCCCATCGCCCTCCTTTCCTGCTGGTGGACAAAGTCACTTACATGGACAAATGGGTGGTAACCGG
>JAFGVG010000334.1 GCA_016938095.1 Bacteroidales bacterium | reverse complement strand
TGGATGTTAAAGATGCGTTTAATGAAAACAAGACTCAGGAGCATGACCAGTGAAATAAATACACCTGTCCATGAGCCCAGTAAATCGGTAATGAATTTAATGTGGGTATTGTACACCTGGAATATGTCAATTACCCTTCGAATAGCCATTAGCACAAATCCAAACGAAATTAACCACCATGCAATGTTGTTAATGGTTCGTTTCACCAGTGTTATGGCTATTACGGCAGCGCCAAACTGCAACAGAACGGATAATATCAGGGCAATTTTTATTGCCATTGGATTTTGTTAATCCACAAATGTACAGGAAAGTGGCATGTAATGAATACGTTTTAAGTCGTATTTTTCATGCACATTGCGCTAAACTCTTGCTCGTAACTCAAACACCAAACTGATTTTGTGGAGCTGCCGGGACTCCCCGGTTATTTAAATATGAGATTCAAAAATGCCTTTTTTACCGGGGTAAACTTCTCGTCCCGGTTTGTTTTGTACCAAAACAAAAAAGCGTGAAGCAAATGCTTCACGCTTTCTCCACTTCGTGGAGCTGCCGGGACTCGAACCCGGGTCCAAACAAACCGCCCATAAGCTTTCTACATGCTTAGTCCAATATTGATTTTCGTATACAGGCTGACACCGGACAGCCTACCTGTATCTTATCCCCTGTTTTCTCGCCTGGTGTCAGGAGCGTTAACCAGACCAGCCTTACCTTTATGTGCCCCTTGATCCACCGCCGTAAGACAGGGCAATGGAGGAACAGCCCGTTCAGATACCTTGTACCTGAATTATGCCTGCTCTACTAAACTTCGATTAGGCTGCGAGCGCGTAATTAGCTTCGCCATTTGATTGTTTGCACCGCAGTTTAACGGGATGCTATGCGTTGCCCGGCATGCTTACTTACCTGCTAATTTGCTGTCAAAGCCAAAACAGCCCCAGATAATGTAAGAAAAACCTGACAGGTTGTTTCCCTGTCAGGTTATTGAACAATCTTCAAAGAACACGATACAAAGGTACAATTAATACTGCAATTTTCGTACCATTAAACATTATAAGTTGACGAAGCGGTTTCACCTCCGCGACCGGTCCAGTTTGTATGGAAAAACTCACCCCTGGGTTTGTCAGTCCTTTCGTAGGTATGTGCCCCAAAATAATCGCGCTGAGCCTGTAAAAGGTTAGCCGGCAACCTCGATGAACGGTAACCATCAAAATAAGCCAGTGCCGACGACATGGCCGGAACCGGAATGCCCTGTTCCACAGCGGCAGCCACAACCCTTCGCCATCCTTCCTGTGCCTTCAGTACTGTACTGGTGAAATACGGATCGAGTAGCAGATTTTCCAAACCCGGGTTACGGTCAAATGCTTCCTTTATTTTACCCAGAAAAGCCGAACGAATAATACAACCACCCCGCCACATAAGAGCAATGCCACCATAGTTGAGATTCCACTTGTACTCAACGGCTGCACCGCGCATCAGCGAATAACCCTGCGCATACGATACAATTTTGGCTGCATACAGCGCATCTCTGATATCATTAACCAGCGCCTTTTTGTCGCCTTTAAAACCGGGAGCCTTGCGGGAAAGAATAGCGGAGGCTTTTACCCTTTCCTCTTTGAATGAAGAGAGTGAGCGTGCAAACACAGCTTCAACAATAAGCGTAAGCGGAATTCCCAGGTTGAGCGCTTCAATGCCGGTCCACTTGCCGGTTCCTTTCTGTCCTGCCGTATCCAGTATCTTTTCCACCAAGGGTTTCCCGTCCTCATCACGGAAAGCCAATATATCCCTGGTGATTTCTATCAGGTAACTGTCCAGTTCTCCCTTGTTCCATTCGGCAAAAGTCTGATGCATCTCGTCATAGTTCAGCCCTACAACGTCCTTCATCATATGATAGGCCTCGTTGATGAGCTGCATGTCGCCATATTCAATGCCATTGTGAACCATTTTAACAAAATGCCCGGCTCCGTTCTCTCCAACCCAATCACAGCAAGGCGTGCCGTTATCCACTTTTGCAGCAATGGCCTGAAAAACAGGTTTCACATGCTCCCATGCCTTAACCGATCCGCCGGGCATAATGGATGGCCCGGTCAATGCACCTTCTTCACCACCTGAAACACCTGTTCCTATGTATAGAAATTCCTTGCCCTCTACATAGGCCGCACGCCTAATGGTGTCGGGGAAATGCGAATTACCACCGTCGATGACAATATCTCCAGGCTCGAGGTGAGGTAAGATTTGCTCAATGAGTTCGTCTACCGGTTTACCAGCCTTCACCAACATCATCACCTTGCGGGGTCTTTTGATTGATTTAATAAATTCTTCCATGGAATGGGCTCCGATAAAATTCTTGCCCTTGCCCCTGCCCTTGACAAATTTGTCGACTTTTTCAATAGAACGGTTGAAAACTGCAACCGTAAAGCCTTTGCTTTCCATGTTCAATACAAGGTTTTCACCCATTACGGCTAAACCAATCAGTCCGATATCAGCCAAATTATTCATATACATAAAATTATTAGTTGTTTACAAAACTTTAAATCCAAGTTTTCTGCATGTTCTCTTCAATCTGTCGTCCCCGTTCACCAGGTTAAGGGTGAAGGCTTTAAATTCTCTTCGGGATGGATAATCCCCGCGTTGCTTCTCGAATTCCGAAGGATTGTTCCTCAGCCTGCGATCGTCCTCTCCGGCATCATAGGTGGCCAGAATTGCTTTCTTTAGTATTTGTTCACTTGTGACTCCCTTGCAGTCGATCTCAATCACCGGCTGCAATGGTTCCGGCAGGTCATCGGTCTCCCATTCATCCATTCCAAGGTTAAAATACCTGCTTAATTCCTGAACAACCATGGCTGTACCTTTGGCCTTGCCATCGACAGCGTATCCGGCAATATGCGGAGTAGCCTGGAAACAAAGATTCATCAGATCAGTGTCAATTGCAGGCTCGTTTTCCCATACATCCAGTACCACTGCAGAAAGACGGCCATTTTGCAGGCTTTTTTTCAAGGCGTCGCCATCGGCGACCTCACCGCGTGAGGTGTTGATGATTATGGCCCCCTTGTTAACCTTTTGGAGCAGACCTGCATTTAGCATATGCAGGGTTTTGTCTTCGCCAGCGCGGTTAAGCGGTACGTGAAAAGTAATAATGTCACATTCCCTTAAAATACCGTCCAGACCGATAAATCCGCACACTCCCTCATTCCGTACCCTGGGTGGATCGCACAAATAAACCTGCATACCCAGCATTTCGGCAGTATGAACAACCTTACTACCCACGTTGCCGACACCCACAACGCCCAGTACTTTGTCTTTCAATGCAAAGCCATACACATCCGATAACCTTACCAGGGTAGAGGCAATGTATTGGTTAACCGACTGCGCATTGCATCCCGGAGCATTCTTCCAGACAATGCCATTGGCTTCGCACCAGGCAGTGTCGATATGGTCGTACCCAATGGTGGCTGTGCCAACAAACTTTACGGAAGTTCCTTTTAACAAATCCTCGTTACACCTGGTACGTGTACGGGTTAACAAAGCATCAGCCTTTTCGAGATGTTCACGACCTATAGATTTTCCGGGTACGTACACGACATCGGCAAAAGGTTCGAGCACACCACGTAAAAAAGGAATTTTATCATCTGCCACAATTCTTATACTCATTGCTTTCCCAATATATTATCCATCATTTTGTTCGTTCGTAAGGCACTTTCGCCATTCGGACGGGCAGGCCTTATGCCCCTTAGTTCTTCCACCATGTTGCGGATGTACCCATATTGAATGTTTTCCGGATTGCCGGGTAGGTATTCCTCGGTTTTTCCGTCGGCAATAAGTCTTATGGGCGTAAAATCGAAAGTTGAAAAGGTAAGTGAACCTTGTGAACCGTGTATACTGATAATATCGCTGTGTTCATTTTCGGCAGCAGCAAAACACCACTGTCCGGCCAATTGCATCCCCGATGCATAGGACAATTGGGCAAATACCAAATCTTCGGCCTGGTATAACCCCCTGCGGTTATAAGCCTTTCCCCATACATTGATGACCTCCCCGAAAAACCATTCAAACAGGTCGATCTGGTGACAGGCCAGGTCATAAAAATATCCGGCACCTGCTATTTCAGGTCTTACCCGCCAGGGAAGGTTTTCAGTATTATAATCTTCGGCTCGGGGAGCGATATGAAAATCCACCTTCGTATACAACAAAGTTCCCAACACCCCGCTATCGACTAATTCCCTGACCTTGATAAAATAGGGAAGAAAACGCCGGTAATAGGCTACATATAATGGTACTCCTGTGGCTACAGAAGCCTCCTGCATTTTCAAACAATCGTTGTAGGTAGCGGCCATTGGTTTTTCAACATAAACCGGTTTTCCCTTTTCCATGGCACGAATGGCATAACCGGCATGACTGGCAGGCGGGGTGGCAACATATACCGCGTTGACCTCATCACTGTCAATCAGTTCCTCAGCATTGCTATACCAGGCCGGAATATGATGGCGATTCGCATAATCCTTTGCCTTTTCGGCATCGCGGCGCATCACGGCAACAACACGTGATCCGTCGACTTTTCCAAAAGCCGGACCGCTTTTCATTTCCGTTACGTTGCCGCAACCAATTATACCCCAGTTAACCTGATGCATTTTAACCTGCTATTGGTCTGCTAATATAGCTTGTTTTTGGCATCCGGCAAACCCAGTCCGGAGAATTTCTGTTTTAGGGTGGAGAGGAGGGCTGGACCTGCCTGCGCTGCCGCCCCGGCAGGCAGATGCTGGGTGCTGGTTGCTAGGTACTGGGTTGCTAGGTATTCGAAGTTCGGTGCCTGCCTGCCGATCAGGCAGGCTCGGTGTTTAAAAGTAACAGGACAAGCACCCTTCAAGGGTTTTCAACCACTTGAAGGGAATCCGAAACGCGATAAACATGATGATATATAGTATTTTTCATTCATTCTTTCATTTCTTCATTCTTTCATTTCTTCATTCTTTCATTTCTTCATTCTTTCATTTCTTCATTCTTTCATTTCTTCATTC
>JAFGVG010000047.1 GCA_016938095.1 Bacteroidales bacterium | reverse complement strand
GTTGATGAACAGGGGCTTATGCAGGATCCTCAAAGCATTTTCAGCCAGATTCTGGCGGTTACCAAATTATAATTTTCCTTAACATGAAATGGTTCGCATTTATATCACGTATTTTTGTCGGCCTGGTTTTTGTTTTCAGCGGCTTTGTGAAAGTCATTGATCCCACCGGTTTTGCCATAAAGCTCGAGGAGTATTTTATGGCCTTTAACCTTGATTTTATGCTGGCATCGGCACTGCCATTATCGATACTGGCAGCAGCTGCCGAGGTGATGATCGGACTCAATCTGCTGGTCCGTGCCCGTATGCGATTCACTGCCTGGTTACTGATGCTATTTATGTCGTTTTTCACGGTGCTGACTTTGATACTGGCACTTACCAATCCGGTGTCGGATTGCGGTTGTTTTGGCGAAGCGGTTATTTTAACCAATTGGCAAACCTTCTGGAAAAATATCATCATCGATCTGCCAACTGTGGTTATCTTTCTGTATCGCCGGAAATTCCAGCCCATCTCAACCCCCCTGACAGAATGGGCACTGGTGCTTTTGAACACTGCTGCTTCGGTTGCCATTTCGGTCTACTGTCTGTTTCACGAGCCGGTGGTCGACTTCAGGCCTTACAGCTTGGGTACGCACATTCCCGACGAAATGATCATTCCCGAAGGTGCTCCGCTTGATCAGTACGAAACCATTCTGGTTTATGAAAAAGACGGGGTGAGAAAAGAATTTGCCGAAGATAATTTTCCCTGGCAGGACACTACCTGGAAATGGGTGGAAACCAAACAGAATCTGATATCCAAGGGTTATGAACCCCCTATTCACGATTTTTCAATTACATCGGCTGAAGGATTTGATCTTACAGAACAGGTGCTCAACGAAAGTCGACCGGTGCTGCTGATCGTATCACCCAAGCTTGAAAACGCTTCAACAGCCGGCATGCAACAACTCAATGAGTTGGCTATGAAAGGCAAAACGCTGGACTTTCAGGTAATTTGCCTGACCTCATCATCCACCGATGCCATTAATGCGTTTAAAGCAACCTATGCCCCTGCATTTGAAATATGTACCTCCGACGAAACAACGTTGAAAACTATAGTTCGCGCCAATCCGGGTCTTTTGCTCCTTAATGAGGGTACCATTACCGGGAAATGGCATTACCGCGATGCCCCGAAGCCAGTAGCACTCAAAAAAAACATGCTTCCGGTGGCACTTACGCAACAAAACGCAAACAACGAAAAAATGCGTGTGATCATCATTGCATTGATTGTGCTGTTGATTTATATTACCATATGGCCCGCTGTGCGGAAACGTATCAAAACGATATAATTTTCATAACTTTTGAGTAATATTTTGTAAAAAACTAAACCTCCTGCATATGAAACCAGCATCAACTGTAACAAACCCGGTGGCTTCAAAATTTGATGTAGTTAAAAAAACCATGAGAAAAATCCTGCGCTGGATTACTTTCCTGGTGATCCTTTTTCTGGTAGTATTTATTTACTGGAAATATTTTTACACTTACAGCGAAGGCTACCGGGCAGGATTGCTACAAAAATTTTCACGTAAAGGAACCATTTTCAAAACGTATGAAGGCGAACTTATCCTCAGCAGTGTTTCGGGCCGGAAAGATATAGTAATTGCGTCAGAGAAGTTCCTGTTCTCAGTCACCAACAAAAGTCTGGCCGCTAAACTCGATACCTTGCAAGGACTTGATGTAATAGTCCACTACCACCAGAAAAACGGTGCTCTCCCCTGGAAAGGAGATACACCCTATCTGGTGGATAGTGTTAAAGCCCGCTGAAAACCGTCAACAGATTTCAGTGTGCGGACCGGCAAATTTTACTCAACCGGCGTTTGCGTGTTATACAGAAAAAATGCCCATTTATCGGCCGTTTCTTCAATGGTCTTTGATATGGGTTTTCCACCCCCGTGTCCGGCTTTGGTTTCAATTCTGATCAGCACCGGGTTTTTGCCTTTGTGCTTTTCCTGTAAAGTAGCAATGTATTTAAACGAATGTGCAGGAACCACCCTGTCGTCGTGGTCGCTGGTTAAAACCAACGTGGCCGGATACTCAACTCCATCTTTGATATTGTGCAACGGTGAATAAGCAAACAGGTTTTTGAAGTGAACCGAATCTTCACTTGATCCATATTCAGGTACCCAGCCAAAGCCAACGGTAAATTTATGAAAACGCAGCATATCCATCACACCCACAGCGGGCATGGCAACCCTGAATAATTCAGGCCGTTGATTGGCGCAGGCTCCCACAAGCAATCCTCCGTTAGATCCGCCGTATATGCCCAGTTTTGCGGGTGATGTGTACTTTTCGCTGATAAGATATTCTGCTGCTGCAATAAAATCGTCAAACACATTCTGCTTGTTGAGCAGCATACCGGCTTTATGCCATGACTCCCCGTATTCATTCCCTCCCCTGAGGTTGGCAATGGCGTATACAGCTCCATATTCAAGCAGGGTAAGCACGGCTGGGGAATAAAACGGCGTTTCGCTTATATTAAAGCCGCCATAGCCATACAAAAGAGTGGGATTCTTTCCGTTGCGCTTCAGTCCTTTTTTATGTAAAATAAACATAGGAATACGGGTGCTGTCTTTGCTGGGATAAAAAACCTGCGTTACCTCAATTGAAGCCGGATCAAATTTCACATCCGGGGTAAAAAACGCCGTCTGTTCTCCGGTTTCAAGGTTATACTGCATAACTGTAGCCGGGTAATTGAATGAAGTGAAATAATAATAGAATTCGTTCACCCCCTTTTTGACCCACTCGGCAGCGGCTGAGCCAAGGCCAGGCAGAGTAATCTCGCGCTGCTTTTTGCCCGTGTAATCATAAATATACATATGCGACGCCACATCCTCGATATAGGTAGCCACCAATTGTTCGCCCACGGCATAAACCGTTTCAAGCAAGTGTTTGCTTTGCGGAATGATTCCGGTCCAGTTTTCCTTTTCGGGCTTCTCCGGATCCAATGCCACCAGCTGATAATTGGGTGCATCAATGTCGGTATGGACATAAAACAATCCGTTCTGGTGATCAATTACCGAACTTTTGTTTTTAAACCCGGTGAACAACGGCATAAACCCACCTTTTTTCAGATCGGCTGGTTTGTAATGACATTCAAACCCATCAGTTCCTTCTGCAATATAAAGAAAGAGGTACTTCTCATCTTCACTTACAGCCACATCGTTGTAACGTAGAGGATTTTGCAAGTCTTCGTATATCAGCATATCCTTATCCTGTGTTGTTCCCAACTTATGATAGAAAACCTGCTGATTCTGGTTTAGCGCCTGCAATTCCTTGCCCTTTTCAGGCTCGGGGAAACGGCTGTAGAAAAATCCGTTGCCATACCATTGTGCGCCGGTGAACTTTATGTGGCGGATGCAATCGGGCAGATCTTCACCGGTGGCTATGTCCTTAATGTAAAGCTCTTTCCAGTCCGAACCAGCCACCGATTTGGTATACGCGACATATTTATTGTCCCTCGAAATGCTTAACAGGCCAACAGCCACCGTGCCGTCTTCTGAAAGCTGGTTTGGATCAATAAAAACTTCATCGTCGTTTCCAAGCCTGCGGTATATTACAGGCTGGTTTTGCAAACCGTCGTTTTTTATAAACAGGGTGTATTCGCCGGCTTTGGAAACGCCAACCACCCTGGCGAAGTTATAGGTTTCTTCCAGTCGTTTTCTGATCTGGTCGCGGAAAGGAATCTGGTTAAGAAAACCGAAAGTAACCTTGTTCTGCCCTTCCACCCATGCCTTCACTTCGGCTGCGGTGTCATTTTCGAGCCAGCGATAAGGATCGGCAACAGACGTTCCATAATAAACATCACTCACATCAACCTTTTCCGTTACCGGATAGGTTAATTCAGGGAGGGTATAAAGCTGCTTCCCGGCATTAAACCTACAGGAAGAGAGCAAACCCAACAAAGCAGCAAACAGCACAAAAAGTTTTGATTTCATAAATGTCTCATTTACTAATTATTACAATTGTCTTTTTTTATCACGATACAAACAATATTCGGCATCACAAATGGCACAGGCATAACCGGCATTTACCACATCGGTTCCAACGCCAATGATGCCGCTGACCGACTTAACCGGTATCATTAGTGACGAAGGAGTAAGTGTGATACCACAGTTGTGAGGTCCCATAAGTTCAAAAAGCACCTGTTGGTCGTTCACAGGCCATTTGCAATAACCCGGGCTATACCTGTTGGTTACTTTAAGGTTTTCCTTTGCCAACAACTTCTCCATGCGCTTGTGAATAAAATCTGCAACACCTTCAGCAATTTCCGAACCAATGATATCTACAATAAACCCTTCAAGGCCCTCGCCTTTTTTCATAAAGCTTTTTGAAAGTGCTTCCACGTCAGGTCCGCATGTGCCAATAAACAAAGCAATGGACGTACTCTTATGCATGGCCTTGGCCACCATCCGGTTCAATCCGAAAGTTTTTTCATTTATGGCCATAACCCCGGCAACCGGGTCGATAGTTGGTGAAAAAAAAACGCTGCAGGTTGCCATTGGTGAACAAACCGATAGACTGCGGGCAGTGAGCTCATCAATTAGCCCGATAAGATATGGCTCGGCCTGATCTGAAGGAACTCCCAGGTTCATGAGAATGTTTTCTCTGGATATCACCAGATCCTCAGGGTTTACTGGTTCATTATCAATATAAACAACCGGTGTATCGATAGAGTTTATGCTTTAGGTTTGACAGTAATCAGGCCACAAGAGAATTCAGATAAGACACTGCACCCTGGGGATCAGACGCATATCCATCGGCTCCTATTTCAGCACTGAACGACTCGTTTACCGGAGCTCCGCCAATGATAAGCCGGGTTCCCGGATACTTCGCTTTGATATCCATGACAATCGATTTCATATTGACCATGGTGGTGGTAAGCAACGCTGAAAGGCCGACAACAGCGCCGTTATGGTTGGCAATGCTCTGGATGAACTTTTGAGAACCAACATCCACTCCAAGGTCAATCACCTCCCAGCCTGCACCTTCAACAATCATGGCCACGAGGTTTTTGCCAATATCGTGCAGGTCGCCTGAAACCGTACCGATAATGAATTTACCCTTTTTTCGGACCTCACCCGAGCTGAAATAGGGTTTCAAATGTTCCATGGCCGTGTTCATTGCTTTTGCAGCTACCAACATCTGGGGTACGAAAATTTTCTTTTCGGCATATTTTTGCCCTACCTTTTCCATGGCTTTAATCAGCGCATTATCAAGGATATCGGCAGGTTTTATGCCCTGTGCCAATGCCTGGCGGGTAAGTTCATCGGCACCATCCTGCCCCTTCATCTGCGGTGGATATGGCGCATCTTTATTCACCTTTCCGTATTCAACACATTCCAGTAATTTCAGTAATAGTTCGTCGTTGTTCATGTCAGTAGTACTTGATATATAAAGAAATGCAAGCTACCGGACTGTATCAGACCCTGCATTTTTTAGCGGTTTCAACCATCAGGCTTATATGTGCAGGGGTAGTTCCGCAACAACCCCCTATAATATTGGCACCGGCATCGATAACAGCACAAACGTAAGAGGCCATTTGTTCGGGCGTTTCGGGAAATACGGTTTTCCCGTCGCGATAAATTGGAGCACCTGCATTTGCATGCACCAGTATAGGAATGGTGTTGTTTACCAACCGGATAGCCTTTACAATGCCTATCATTTGCGCCATGCCATTTCCACAATTGGTGCCAATAATAGATGCCCCTGCTTTAACCAGTTCTTCGGTCATCTGCTCAGGGGTAACGCCCATCATGGTATGGTAGGCATCCTCCCCTGTCTTTTCAAATGTCATGGTGCAAATCACCTCACGCTGTGTGTTTTCCTTGCAGGCTTTCACTGCCAATACAGCTTCATCAATATCCGACATGGTTTCAACAACCAGGGCATCGGCTCCCCCATCGCTGAGCCCAATAGCCTGATCGCGAAAAGCATTGTACAACTGCTCCGGGGTGATATCGCCCATCATCAGCATTTTTCCTGTAGGGCCTATGGAACCCAGCACCATATGATTATCGCCGGCAGCTTTCCGGCTGATTTGTGCTGCAGCCTTATTGAGTTCATAAACCTTGTCGGCCAACCCATAAGGCGTAAGCTTAAAGGCATTGGCACCAAAACTGTTGGTTTCAATCATGTCAGCTCCGGCATCAATATAGCTTTTGGCAATTGCCAGTACATCATCGGGCCGGTTCAGATTCCAAGATTCAGGACATTCACCCACGGCCAGACCTTTCTCCTGCAGGAAGGTTCCCCAGGCACCGTCGGAAATCAGAATTTTTTGTAGTTGAATTTTAGCTGCAATCGGTTGCATAATTCATTCTTATTACTTATTATTACCGGGTAAAAATGTTGATCCGGAAGAAACAACCCATTAACTAAGAACGCCCGGGAAATCAGCACTAATATACACTTTTAATTCTATTTAATAAACAGCTGATCAGAATTTCAACCGAACACAAAAGAATTTATCCTGAAGTTATGACTGACAAACAATGGAACGATCTGATTGCCGTAACGAACGGTAAAACCACTGAAAACAAACTGCCCATTGGGTTTATAATTGATTCGCCCTGGCTGCCTAACTGGTACGGAATCAACATTCTGGATTACTTTACCAGTGACGAGCTTTGGCTCAAGGCCAATTTAAAAGCCATTGATACATTTCCCGAAGTCATTTTTCTACCAGGTTTCTGGAGCGAATATGGGATGTGTACCGAACCTTCCGCTTTCGGCGCCAAGTGCATCTTCTGGAAAAACGAATTTCCGTTTGCCGAAAAAACCATTCAACAATCGGCGGATATCGACCGGATAAAAGCTCCCAACCCCGAAACCGACGGATTACTGCCCTTTATGCTTAACCGTCTGATACAAGCCCGACCTGCAATTGAAAAGGCAGGACATCAAATCCGGTTCTCGGTTTCACGCGGCCCGCTCAATATAGCCTCCTTCCTGATGGGCACAACCGAACTGATGACTACCATGATGATGGAACCTGATGCCGTTCATAAACTGCTTCGTATCATAACAGATTACCTTAAATCGTGGCATAAGTTGCAACGCAACAGCATTTCAAGCATCGAAGGCATTATGATGCTCGATGATATCGTTGGGTTCATTGGAGAGGAGGAATTTATGGAATTTGGCTACCCATACCTGAAAGAACTATATGATGTAGACGCAAAAATCAAACTATTCCATAATGACGCCGATTGCACAATGTCAGTCAAATTTTACCCCGAACTGGGCATTAACCTGTTCAATCCCGGCACACATCTTTCTGTACGTGATTTGATTGAGATAACCGGGAAAAAGATGACGGTGCTGGGCAATATTCCGCCCCGCGATGTGCTTGCCGCAGGAACTCCCGAAGATATCCGAAAAGCAGTAAATGAATTACTGGCCGATACGCCCGATAAATCGCGTCTCCTGCTTTCCTGCGGAGGAGGTATGCCTCCGGGTGTTACCACCGAACAAATCAATGCATTTATCAGCGCTGCAGGAGAATAACTGACCTTACGCAGTCTTTTTATTCTATTACCGATTGGGTCACTTCAATCCTCGTTTTCTCGTGCATGGAAATGCCCGGATAAACCGGGTACCATGATCCGCCTGAATTACCGGTAATCATCGAATTATCTATACGGATATTACCGCTGAGGTCGTTGGTAACGAAAAATATTGCCGAGCCGTGGGTTATCACTTTGTTATCGGATATCCTTGACCCACTCAGGGTTAAGGTCATCGTATTACCGTCGTTATAAATTGCTCCGCCACTGCCTCCACCGGGAGTACCGGTTTGGGTTGGATTACCTCCGTTTCCCGTCGCCCGGTTATGCGTGAAAAGGCTGTTGATGATGGTCCACGATACACCAATACTGCTTATCGCACCGCCATTAGCACCAAAATTGCCATAGCCTGCAGCCCCGCCAAAAGTGCTGTTCACTATATAAACAGGCTGATTGTTGTACTGACTGAAGACCCTTATGGCACCACCGCCTACATCGGGGCCCACACTGTCACAGGCATTGTTAAAAAACCTACAGTTTACCACCTTAAAACGTCCACCCCTGACCCAAATGGCACCACCTCCGGTATATTCCGTTTCATAACGAGAATTGCCATCGGCAAATGTCAGGTTTTGTATGGTCAGCCTGGGATGATCCTGATCCTGGCAATGCGAAGTGGTCCAGTGTTGATCAGGATCGCAGGTGTTCATATATAGTATCCGGGTTTGGCAGTCGCCACTTAAGGTAACCAGGCCACCACCATCAATGACAATGTCAGGGTTAGCGTCGTTAAAAACCTTTGCAGGCCGGGTCATATGAATGACAACCGGGTCTGGACCGCAATCAAAAACAATCTTGCCTCCTCTGGCTACTGCTTCAATAAATCCTTCGCAGGTGCAACTTTCGGGGGTTCCGTTACCTACAACATTGTCGGGATTGCTCACATCTTCAGGTCCTGCAACCACAGGCACTGGTGAATCACCTTCGGGATTACCGGCAGGGGGACCTGTCATCGGATTGGCCAAAGGATTATGAACCTGAACATAACCCACTGCGTTATCCTTCTCGCATTGAACAAAGAATGCTGCAAAACTAACCAGCAACAGCAATATCAAACAAATGCGAAACACAAAATAATTCTTCATTAACTTATTTTACAGTTACTGTATAATTAACCACCGAAACCGGCCGGTATTGTATTCGACTTATGAACCTTTTTTCACATGAAGTTCTTCTCCTTCGGATGAGGCTATCAATACAGTCGCACAGGTATCACTAAAAACATTTACCGTAGTCCGCATCATGTCGAGCGGTCTGTCGACCGGCAATATCAATGCAACCGTTTCAAGCGGAAGACCTATAGCCGAAAAAATGATCGACATGGTAACCAGGCTCCCCATGGGAACAGCAGCAGCGCCAACCGAAGCCAGCAAAGCAGTAAGCACCATTATAAACTGTTGTCCGAAACTCAGGTCAATGCCATAAATTTGCGCAATAAACCCGGCAACGACGAGTTCATACAAGGCTGTTCCGTCCATATTCACCGTTGCCCCGAGCGGCAATACAAATCCTGAAACCCGGTTTGAAACCCCGGCCTTTTCCTCAACTGCACCAATGGTAACGGGTAAAGTAGCATTAGAGGATGATGTGCTGAAGGCCGTAATAACTGGCAATGCCATGGCTCTGTAATGCTTTAACGGGCTGATACCCCCAACAAAGTAAAGAATTGCCGGCAAGGTGATCAGAAAATGGATAGCCAAACCCAGGGCAACCGTTAACATATACTTCCCCAATCCGGTAATCAGATTGGTGCTGGCTGTTTGTTCGGATGCCATGGCGGCTACCAGACCAAAAATGCCAAAGGGTGACAACCGAATGATAAAGGTGGTAATCTTCATCATCAGTTCAAAAAAAGCATTAAAAAAACCGGTCAGCAATTCGCGGTGATCTTTGCCGAGCCTGGTGATAAAAACCCCGGCCAGCAGGGCAAAGAAAATCACCGAAAGCATGGCATCGTTAACCGAGAATGTTTCGAACAGGTTGGTTGGAACAATTTCAATAAGTGTGTCGGAAAAGGACTTTTCCTTTAGTCCGGGAATCGGGGGTAACGAATCCAGCAAGTCACTCAACCCGTGTCCGGGCCGAATAACATTAACCAAAGCCAGACCGGTTAAAATAGCCAGTAAACTGGTTGTAAGGTAATAGCCCATGGCCTTGAGGCCCAGTCTTCCCAGAGACCTGCCCGAACCGGCATTGGCCACACCCGATATGAGTGAACTTAACACCAATGGTACCACTATCATTTTCAAGGCGCGGATAAACACCGTACCCATCCAGGCTACGTAGGGCGTAAGTCCTGGAAAAATTGCCCCAAAAAACAAGGCAATGATAATGGCAATCAAAATCTGCCAGTGCAATGCAGGCTTTTTCATTATTACTTATTTCCCGTAAAAATAGGAAACTATGCGGGAGATATAATAATGAACCGAAAAAT
>JAFGVG010000333.1 GCA_016938095.1 Bacteroidales bacterium | reverse complement strand
CTGTCGTTTTCCGGAACAGCCTGCTGTTGGGGCCGCGCCTCGCCGTCGCTTACTGCTGATACGTTGACTTTTTTATAATCGGGCTTCATCTGATTGTGTTTTCATTTTAAAAAGCAGTATTTTGCTCATTAAGCTATGCCGAGTTTTGCACTGAAACGCTTAAGGGTTTCGAGCATATTCGAACGCAGGTGGATAAACTCGGTAATGCCCTTTTGCTTCAATTCTTCCATGCAAGCCGGAGCACCGGCAACGACAACGATGGCCTTGTCGCCTACCAGTGTGGCCACCTCCGGGGCAAACTGTGCATACTCGTCGTCGCTGCTGCAAATAACAACAATATCGGCTTTGGCATCCAGGGCAGCGTCAACGCCTTCTTTTGCCGTGTTGAATCCAAGATTGTCGGTAATTTCGTAACCTGCACAGGCAAAGAAATTGCCGGAGAACTGGGCCCGGGCCAGTCGCATGGCCAGGTTGCCAATGGTAAGCATAAAGACTTTGGGACGCGCACCGGGATGTTTTTCCACAGCCAGCCTGAGTTGTTCAAAGCCGGTGGCAGCCCGTTGCACCGGTATGGGTTCGCCGACTGCCTGATGACTGGCCGGGGCAGAAGGGTAAGCAACAGCCTCATCAACCTGTTGTGATATGGTTTCGCGCTGATTGGGATACTGGTTGGTACCCAGCAGCGCTTCCCTGCGCGAAGCCACCATTTCGGCACGCCGCGATACCGTGGCTTTTACATCAGCCTGAATGAGCCCGCCGGTAAAAGCTTTTACATAACCTCCGGCTTCACTGGTTTTCAGGAAAAGAGCCCAGGCGTTTTCTACCAGCGAATGGGTAAGTGATTCGATATAATACGAACCGGCGGCAACATCGGTGACTTTGTTGAAATACGATTCTTCTTTAAGGATGATTTGTACATTGCGGGCAAGCCGTTCCGAAATGTCATCGGGCTGATGGCAGCAGGCATCGAACGGCCGCACCACCAGCGAATCGCACCCGCCAAGCACAGCGGCCATGGCCTCGGTGGTAAGCCTGAGCATATTTACATGCCGGTCGTACAATGTTTTATTCCAGGTGGTGGTAATGCTGTTGATGTAAACCGGGATTTTGCCGGCTTCGTTGTTGCCAAAGGCACTCAACAAGGCCGAGAACAATTGCCTGGCTGCTCTTACCCGGGCAATTTCCATGAAATAATCCGATCCAACACCCAAATTCCATTGCAGGTGGCGAACGATATCCGCAACGCTATGCTTCTTTTCGGTCAGCTCCTCAAAGTAGGTGGCCATCATGGACAGCCCATAGGCCAGTTCCTGAACTACCGAAGCCCCTGCATCGCAAAACAGGTGACTGTTTACGGCCAGTACCCGCATATGCGGAAATGCCTTTGCTGCTGTTTGCAGTAAATGTGCGACATCGGCAAAATCTTCCTCCGTAGAACGGTAAAAACCACCGGTTATCGTGAGGTTGCCCAGCGGGTCAAACTCCACGGCACCTTTAACGGACTGGCCTTCAACACCAAGTTCTGAAAAGGCCTTTTGCAAATATTCCATAAGCGTAACAGCCGATTCGCCTGCCACCAGATTCAGGCTTCGGTTTTTGGCATACAAGGCGGCAATCAGCTTTTTCACGTCGTGGTAATACAGGTCGCCTTTGCCGGTAAAGTCGAGCCCAAGGGCGTCCACCCCGTTTCCGGCAGCCAGCAAAGCCCTGGCTATTGCCGCATCGGTATCGGCCACGCTAAAATCCTGCCTGATTTCCCAATTGTTACCGGTAGCCCTGCTGCCCCTGACAAAGGGAAAGACGCCCGGCTGTTGATCGAGGTATGTCATACCTTCGAGATCTGCAGCCGTATAATACGGCTTCACGGTAATGTTTTCGAGGGTTTTGCGGAGCAGTTTTTTCTCATAATCGGCTCCCTTGAGGTCGGCCTGAATTTTGGCTTCCCACTCGGCAATGGTCACCGGTGGGAATTCGGCAAAAAGCTTGTCGTGCTCATTCATTGTGTTGCAATTATATCATTTTAGCGGGATCAACCCATTGGTCAAACTGTTCGGCTGTTACCAGGCCTGACTCAATGGCGGCCTGTTTAAGGGTTGTATTTTCGCGGTGGGCCTTCTTGGCAATTTTGGCGGCGTTTTCGTAACCGATATGCGGGTTAAGCGCGGTAACCAGCATAAGCGACTGCTGCAGGTGCTGCCTGATGATGTCGTGATTGGGCTTAATGCCAACGGCGCAGTTTTTGGTGAACGACACACAGGCATCGCCCAGCAAACGGGCCGACTGTAATACATTGGCCGCGATCAGCGGCTTGAAAACATTCAGTTCGAAATGGCCGTTCATACCGCCTATCGTAACGGCTACATCGTTACCCACCACCTGGGCGCATACCATGGTAAGGGCCTCGGGCTGCGTGGGATTTACCTTGCCCGGCATAATCGACGATCCCGGTTCATTATCGGGAATGATGATTTCGCCAATGCCGCTGCGCGGGCCCGAACTCAGCATGCGAATATCGTTGGCTACCTTCATAAGCGCCACGGCCGAGCGCTTTAGCGCGGCACTCAATTCAACCATGGCATCGTGCGCGGCAAGCGCCTCGAATTTGTTAGGCGCCGTAACAAAAGGCAACCCGGTTAATGCAGCAATTTTTTCAGCCACCAGCACATCGTACCCCTTGGGTGCATTCAACCCGGTGCCCACTGCAGTTCCGCCCAGGGCAAGTTCCCTTACCATTTCAAGGGCATTGCGGACAGCGCGCATGGAGTTTTCGATTTGTTGCACATAGCCTGAAAATTCCTGTCCGAGCGATAAAGGTGTGGCATCCATAAAATGGGTGCGACCCGTTTTAACAATGTCCATGAACTCCCCGGCCTTTGCTTCCAGCGCGTCTTTCAAAAGCTGCATGCCCGGCAGGGTGATTTCTGCAACGGCTTTATAAGCAGCAATGTGCATGGCGGTGGGGAATGTATCATTTGACGATTGCGATTTGTTAACATCGTCGTTGGGATGCAAGGCTTTCTTTTCGTCGGTAAGACTTCCGCCAGCCAGTACATGCCCGCGGTAGGCAATTACCTCGTTCACGTTCATGTTCGACTGTGTTCCCGAACCGGTTTGCCAAATCACCAGCGGAAATTCGTCGTCGAGCTTTCCGGCCAGTATTTCGTCGCACACCGTGGCAATGAGTTTCAGCTTTTCGTCCGGTAATACGCCCAGTTCGGCATTGGCCTGCGCGGCAGCCTTTTTAAGGTAAGCAAAGGCATGGATGATTTCGCGTGGCATGCTGGCCTCAGGGCCTATGCGGAAGTTGTTCCTGGAACGCTCGGTTTGTGCCCCCCAGTAACGGTGGGCAGGTACCCTGACCTCACCCATGGTGTCGTGTTCAATCCTGTATTCCATATACTTGTTTTTATGACTGCTCTTTACCGGAAAATTCCATCAGAAAAGCTTTGATAAAACCATTGATATCACCGTCGAGCACACCCTGTGTGTCGGAAGTTTCGAAATCGGTGCGCAAATCCTTTACCAGCCGGTAAGGATGCAGCACATAACTGCGGATTTGCGATCCCCACTCTATCTTCTTCTTTTTTCCTTCGATTTCGGCCTGTTTTTCCATGCGCTTGCGAAGCTCCATTTCATATAAATGCGAACGGAGAATGCGCAGGGCGTTTTCCTTGTTTTGCAACTGCGAACGGGTTTCGGTATTGTCAACGGTTATGCCGGTGGGAAAATGCCTCACCCTTACGCCGGTTTCCACCTTGTTGACATTTTGCCCGCCTGCACCGCTCGACCGGAAATAGTCGAACTCGATATCGGCTGGATTGATCACAATTTCGATTTCATCATCCACCACCGGTGAAACAAATACCGATGCAAAGGAGGTGTGGCGCTTGTGGTTGGAATCGAACGGCGACAGCCTTACCAGTCGGTGAACGCCATTTTCGGCACGCAGGTAGCCATAGGCATAATCTCCTTCGAACTCGAGGGTAACCGACTTGATTCCGGCATCATCCCCTTCGAGATAGCTCACTTCCTTAACCTTATAATTGTTTCTTTCGCCCCAGCGAATATACATGCGCATGAGCATCTGGGCCCAATCCTGGCTTTCGGTTCCGCCGGCGCCTGAATTTATTTTCAGGATGGCGCCCAACCGGTCCTCGTCGTGACGCAACATGTTACGGAACTCAAGATCTTCGACAATTTCCTGCACTGCAGCATACTGCCTGTCGATCTCCGCTTCGGTGGCTTCTCCTTCCTTGTAAAAGTCGAATAACACCTGCAAATCGTCAGCCTCTTTTCCGAGCTTTTCGTAACCGTTTGTCCAGCCCTTGAGGGTGGCAATTTCCCTGAGCTTTTTCTCTGCGTTTTTTGGATCGTTCCAGAATTCCGGAGCGTGTGTCTTGGCTTCTTCTTCCTTTATGACCGAAAGTTTACGGTCGATGTCAAAGATACCTCCCCAGGGCGTTGGTACGCTCTGTTAACGCTTTAATTTGTTCAATAGTGACCATGACCCGTTTTTTTTAATTCAGGGAGGCAAATGTAAGAAAAATAGTGCTATAATTTGTGCTTTGCCTCATTTGAAAACCGAAGGGAATAAGAGTTGCCCGAAATCAGTCGTCGCTACCGTCTCCAATAACCAGCCTGAGGGTTTCGGTTTCATAACCCCGGGACATGCCATATCGCATAAGCTTCGCCCATACCTCGCGCGCACTTCCCCGGAGCGTCCTGCGCTTTTTGGAAATTTCCTTTTCAATCATCGCACGGTATTCATCCATGTCGGTTTCGCGCAGCACCTCGTCGGCCACTTCGCGTGATATACCCTTATGCTGTAGCTGGAATCTGATTTTGGTAATTCCCCAATGGTCAAATTTCATCTTGTCGCGTGCAAAAGCCGTAGCATAACGCCGTTCATCGATAAATTTCTCCGATTTTAGTTTTTCCAGTACTTCCTGATATTTTTCTTTATCAACGCCCCACTTCGAGAGTAATGCGAGCACATCGGCGGGGCATTTTTCCTGCCGGCTGCATAGGTCGCGTAATTTTTGTAAAGCCTGTGCGGTTTCCATACGTATATTATTTTCGGGCCCTTACCATCCGGCTTTTACCATTAAGGTCGGTTTTAACCTCCACGCCATAAAGTCCGGTATTTTTAAGCAATTTAACCACTTCGCGCGGAAACTGCTCGTTGATCTCAAGGTAAATGACACCACCGTCGTGCAGGTATTTGCGCGCCAGCAATGCCAGGCTCCGGTAATACACCAGCGGATCGCTGTCGGGGACATACAGTGCAATGGCCGGTTCGTGGCCAAGCACATTGGGTCGCATCAGACGTTTTTCGTCTTCGGTTACGTAGGGCGGGTTACTTACCATCAGATGATAGCGTCGGGGTAAAAGAGGCGTTTCACAAAGCATGTCGAACCTGAAAAAATCGATTGGGGCTTTGTTTAGCAGGGCATTCTCCTTTGCCAGCTGAAGTGTTTCATCCACAAGGTCGCAGGCCGACACTGCCGACTCGGGCCAATGCAGAGCAAGTGCAATGGCGATGCACCCGGTGCCAGTACCCAAATCGAGCACCGCGGCTGGCGTGTTCCTTTCACTCTCCACCATCCAATGCACAAGCTCTTCTGTTTCGGGACGCGGAATAAGCGCCCGGTTATCGGTTTTAATAATTTTTCCATAAAACTGGGCATATCCCAGCACATATTGAATGGGTTCCCAATGCCGCAACCGTTCCAGCACCTGTTGAAAATTCAGGGCATCGGCCTCAGAAATTGGTTTACGGTCATTCAATAATATGTCTATTTTGCTGTAATTTAGCAGCTGTTCAGCAGCCAGGTAAAATATATTCCTGATTTCGCCTTCGGGATAATAGCCCGACAAACCCGACCGGAATAAACGTTGTATGCCCGGCAGTGTTAACTTCGATTCCATAGCGTAAAAGTAGAAAAAGAAAGTGAGAGCCGAAAACCTTCATCAACAATACATGACCCGCTGCCTCGACCTGGCAGGGCTTGGTTTACGCGATACGGCCCCCAATCCCATGGTTGGCGCCGTTGTAGTGCATAATAACCGTATCATCGGCGAAGGATACCACCGGCAATTCGGCGGTCCGCATGCCGAAGTAAATGCACTGAATGCGGTATCGGATAAAAGTCTGCTAAAATCGTCGACCCTTTATGTAAACCTCGAACCCTGTTCTCATTTTGGGAAAACGCCACCCTGCGCCGACCTGATTGTCAACTCCGCCATTCCCGAAGTGGTGATCGGCACCACCGATCCCAATCCCCTGGTGGCTGGAAAAGGGATCGGCAGACTGGAAAAAGCAGGCGTAAAAGTCACGTTGGGTGTATTGGCCGACGATTGCATTGAACTGAACAAGCGCTTCTTTACCGCACACATATTGAAAAGACCTTATGTAGTGCTCAAATGGGCGCGTACCAGCGACGGTTTCATTGATGTAATCCGGCAGGAAACAAACCCCATGGAACCCACCTGGATATCCAACGATATTTCGCGTATGCTGGTACACAAATGGCGTAGCCAGGAACAGGCAATCCTGACAGGTACAACGACTGCCCTAATGGACAACCCCCGTCTGAATGTTCGCGAATGGCCCGGCAAATGGCCGATCCGACTGGTTATCGACAGGCAGCTAAAATTGCCGCAGCACCTGCATGTTTTCGATAACCAAAGTGACACCATTGTTTTCAACGCATTGATGGAAAAGCTGGAAGAGCGTACCCGTTATGTGAAAGTAAGTTTTGACAACCTTGTGCCGGAAATGCTCAGCTATTTGGCCGGAAATGGCATTCATTCGGTTTTGGTGGAAGGTGGTCGCATGCTCCTGGAAAGTTTTATTCAGGCAGGTCTTTGGGACGAAGCTTATGTTTTCACCGGTACCCGTAAATTCGGAACTGGCGTACCCGGCCCCGAAATTCCCCTGTCCAATGCCGAAACAGGCTACATACGGCAGGATGCCCTGACGCACTGCCGCAGGATTGCCAAAAAGGAATTTATTGATCAGCTAATGAGCCATTTTCATCAAAAATAAGGTGGATTTTTGTAACATTTTCCACAATTTTTATGTTGAAATAGTGTCGAATACAAACAATATCATTGGGTTATGAAATCGAGCCAGATCCTCCTTGTTGCCCTGCTCCTGTTGGCTATGACAGGAAACACCATTGCACAACATGCAAAAGACTATTATAAAACCGGTCTTACCTTTGTGGAGTCAGGCAACCACAAAGATGCCATTGACCAGTTTACCAAAGCGTTGGACCTTGATCCCGAATTCGTTAAGGCTTATCTTCAGCGTGCCAAATCGTACGAGGCAGCGGGAGAAATACAGCGGGCCGCCGACGACCTCAAAAGAGCGCTTACCTTTGAACACAAAGATGCGGTTGTTTTTTATGATGCAGCACGACTGAACCATACGCTCGACAGGCAAAACGAAGCCCTTGAACTGGTTAACAAAAGCCTGTCGCTGAACAAAAAATCCGACGTTGCCTGGTGTCTGCTTTCGCGCGTTCAGATGGCGCTTGAGGATTACTCCAATGCCCTTATTGCCATTGACAAGGCTATTACACTGAAAGACCATGCCATTAATTTATACT
>JAFGVG010000332.1 GCA_016938095.1 Bacteroidales bacterium | reverse complement strand
CTGTACTTTCTCAAATTCGGCATCATCCGTAATCTTCGAAGCATCTTCATATACCTTTACGGCTCTGTTGTAATAAAGCACACCCAGATTGTAATGCGCTGCGTAATACTCGGGGTTCCTGTCAATACATTCTTTATAGGAAGCTTCGGCTTCTTCAAATTTGCCCATCTTGTCAAGCAGTGTTCCTTCCGTAAATGAATAGGAAACATTCTCAGGATCGCCTGCTTTGGCACGCTGTATAAGCTTAAGCGCTTCCTCAGCCTTATCTGCCTCGAGATAATAGTTGATGAGTTCAATCATTATAGCCTGATCTTCGGGATATTTCGAAAAACCTTCGTTGATAACGGCTACACCTTTGGCTGTATCGCCAAGTCCAAAAAGACTCTGTTTACGGAACACATAAAGATAAGGATCCTGAAGATTATGTGAAGCGGCTTCTTCAAAAAGGCGGCTTGCTTCGGTATAATCCTTATATTCCAGTGCTGCCCTGCCGGCATAGTAAATCAGGAGCGTATCAATCCTGTCATTCATCTGGGGAACTTTATTCAGGTTCAGGACGGTAACAAAATTGTCGTGAGCGGATTTGAAATCTTCATCTTCGAAGTTTTTTACACCTTCGTTTTGATAAGCCATTTTAAGATTTACCACTGACTTTTGAATATCGGCATCGGCTTTCCCATCGGTATTCAGCTTAACAGCTTCCTCTACGGCTTTTTTTGCTTCGGGAAGCGGATCAGCATGGATTTTATTCTTCTCTGTCCAGCTTTCGAGGGCTCCGTCAACAAATTTAAGGTCTACCCTTTCATATACAAATACTTCAACTTTTTTACCGCTTTCCTCAGAAGTTTGCACTTCCTTGGGTTCTTTCATAAAAATTTTCGCACGGGTCTGATCCATGTCTTTAGCCAGAATATCATTATGTACATTGTAAATGCTAACAAACAAGTCTGCACGTGAAGTCCAGGTTTTTGCCTTTGTATTCTTTTTGGGATTCTGAATGTCGCTGTCGCTTTTTTTCAGCCGCGATTCGAGACCGGCATAATTCAGCACAGTGGTTGCCTCAGGAGTTTGTGATTTCAATCCCAGGCCTGCAAAAAGGAAGGTCGCAATAAGAAACAAACTGATTCGCTTCATTTTATTCGTTTTTTAATATGGTTATAATACTTAATGGTGTTATATCAAAAATATTGCCAAATATAAATTCATTTTACAGAATGTCAAAAAAAACCCAGTATATTAAGCAGTTAAATTATCCGTATCTGTTGCATCCTCCTGATTTAGATTTTCATTTTCCTCGCCAGCCCCAACCACATCCGCTACAGCAGCAATGGAGTCGCCGCTTCGGATATTGATAAGCCTTACTCCCTGGGTTGCCCTGCCCATAAGCCTGAGATTGGCAACCGCCAACCTGATGGTAAGCCCCGATTTGTTGATGATCATGATGTCATCTTTGTCGGTTACCGACTTGATGGCGATGAGTGGTCCGGTTTTTTCTGTAACGTTAATGGTTTTTACCCCTTTACCGCCCCTGTTGGTCACGCGGTAATCTTCGATTTCGGTACGCTTTCCGTAGCCTTTCTCAGAAACAACTAAAACTGATTTAGAAGTATCGTCAATACAAATCATGCCGATCACCTCATCGTCAGGCGCGGCAAAACGGATTCCGGTAACCCCGGCCGCAGTACGACCCATGGGCCTGACTTTCTGTTCGTTAAAACGAATGGCTTTGCCTGAGCGCACGGCAATCAGAATTTCGCTTTTACCATTGGTGAGCTGAGCTTCCAGCAGGCTGTCACCCTCTCTGATGTTGATGGCATTGATTCCACTCTGACGGGGCCGTGAATAGGCTTCCAGTGAGGTTTTTTTAATTACACCATGGCGCGTACAGAGTACAATGAAATTGTTCTGAATGTATTCGGTATCCACCAGGCTCTTGAGGTTGACAAATGCCGTAACCTTATCGGATGTGTCAACGTTCAGCATATTTTGAATTGCCCTGCCTTTGGAGGTCTTTGTGCCTTCGGGGATATCATATACCTTTAACCAGAAACACCTGCCTTTTTCAGTGAAGAACAACATGGTATTGTGCATAGTTGCCGAGTACATGTGCTCCAGGAAGTCCTCGTCGCGGGTTTCCGATCCTTTGGATCCCTTTCCTCCCCTTGCCTGCGTACGGAATTCAGTCAGCGGTGTACGTTTGATGTATCCCAGGTGAGATACCGTAATAACCATTTCATCATCGGCATAAAAATCTTCGGGATTGAACTCTCCGGCATCGGGTACAATGGTGGTACGGCGCTCGCCGCCATACTGTTCAATCATCTCAAGCAATTCGTCTTTAATGACCTGCATGCGTAAATTCTCATCTGCCAGCAAGCTTTTCAGATAGGCAATGAGTTTTTGCAGCTCGTCGTATTCCTGTTTGATTTTGTCGCGCTCGAGTCCGGTTAACCTTTGCAGGCGCATTTCAAGAATTGCCTTTGCCTGTATTTCGCTTAGGTTGAATTTGGCTACCAGCCCTTCCCTGGCTTCGTCAGGTGTTTTTGATGCCCGGATAAGGGCGATGACCTCATCAATATGGTCGAGGGCTATTAGCAGCCCTTCGAGAATATGAGCCTTCTTCTCGGATTCATCTAAATCGTACTTTGTTCTGCGGATAACCACCTCGTGCCGGTGCTCAACAAAATATTTAATGGTATGGGCCAGTGAAAGCAATTTGGGCCGACCATGTACCAGGGCTATGTTATTAACATTAAAGGCGGTTTGCAACTGGGTGTGCTTGTATAAATTGTTGAGCACTACACCTGACTGGGCCTCTTTTTTGCATATGATCACTATCCGCATGCCGTTGCGATCCGACTCATCATTAATATAGGAAATGCCTTCAATTTTCTTTTCGTTTATGAGTTCGGCAATACGCTTGATCATGTCGGCCTTGTTTACCTGGTAAGGTACCTCTTTGACAACAATCACTTCGCGTCCGCTCGGCGTGATTTCGATTTCGGTACGGGCCCTGATAACAATCCTTCCCCTTCCGGTTTCAAAAGCATCCTTAATTCCCTGGTATCCGTATATTATACCTCCGGTAGGGAAATCGGGTCCTTTGATATGGGCCATCAGTTCCTCGTTGGTTATTTCACGGTTGTCGATATAAGCAATACAGGCTTTGCATGCTTCGGTAAGGTTATGCGGGGCCATGTTGGTGGCCATTCCCACAGCAATACCTGATGCCCCGTTGATCAACAGGTTGGGGACTTTAGAAGGCAACACCGTGGGCTCCTGCAGCGTATCGTCGAAGTTTAGCTGGAAATCAACAGTATTCTTGTCGATATCGGCCAGCATTTCTTCGGCTATCTTCCTGAGCCTTGCTTCGGTGTAACGCATGGCGGCAGGGCTGTCGCCATCCATGGACCCGAAGTTTCCCTGACCCTCGACCAGGGGATACCGGAGCGACCAATCCTGTGCCATTCGCACCATGGCCTCATAAACCGATGAATCGCCATGGGGATGATATTTTCCAAGTACTTCTCCCACTATACGGGCAGATTTTTTATAGGGACGATTTGAGAAAACCCCTAGGTCCTGCATTCCAAACAGCACACGCCGGTGTACCGGTTTCAGACCATCCCTCACATCCGGCAGGGCACGCGACACAATAACCGACATCGAATAATCGATGTAGGCCGACTTCATCTCCTCTTCAATGTTGATTTGAATTATTTTTTCTCCTTCAGCCATTTTTGTATAACTTATAAAACTCGTAATTGTCTGTAATTTTTATATTAAAAAATCAAGCTGCTAAAGTAGGCATTTATTGCCTTTTAACCGTTTTTTTTTTGTTGTTTATATTAACAAATCCTGTTAAAAAACGTAATGCAATTAATTCGTATATTTGCATTATCAAAACGAACCTTGAACAAGAGATTGATTTATGGATGCGAAGTTCTCCCAGCGGATAAAAGACGTACTATCTTTCAGTAAAGAAGAGGCCATCAGATTAGGAAACAGTGAAATTGCCCCGGAACATATGTTGCTGGGAATTTTACGCGAAGGCGAAGGCGTTGCCATTGACATACTGGTAACACTGGGTGCAAATCTATACCAACTGAAAAAAGATATTGAAAATATCATTGCGCCAACCGGACCCATTAAGGTTACCGACACCGAAAATATACCTCTGCTGAAAACAGCCGAACGAATTCTTAAACTGGTATACCTCGAAGCCAAGTCGCTTAAAAAGAGCACGATCGATACGGGCCATTTGTTACTGGCCATTATCAAAGATGAGAATACCTCGGTATCGCGCGTGATGGCTGATCATAATATTGATTACGACAAGGTTAAAAAGGAACTGATGACTGAGCACCTTTCAGATTCGGAAGATAATGAGCCGAGAGCCGATTACCCCCACGAAGACGATGAACCCATGGGTTCATTCGGCTCACAGGGAGGCGGAAAGGGTCAGGGATCTGAACCAGGTGCCAAAACAAATTCTGATACGCCTGTGCTTGACAATTTTGGCGTTGATCTGACCAAAGCTGCAGAGGAAGACAGGCTGGATCCTATTGTTGGACGTGAAAAGGAAATTGAAAGGCTGGCCCAGATTCTCAGCCGGAGAAAAAAGAACAATCCCATTCTCATCGGCGAACCCGGTGTTGGTAAGTCTGCTATTGTTGAAGGACTTGCCCTAAGGATCATACAAAAAAAGGTATCGCGCGTATTATTTGGCAAACGTGTGGTTACCCTCGACCTGGCTGCCATTGTGGCCGGTACCAAGTACCGTGGACAGTTTGAAGAACGTATGAAGGCCATTCTCAATGAGTTGTCTAAAACTTCCAGCATTGTATTGTTTATTGACGAAATTCATACCATTGTGGGTGCCGGTGGTGCCACGGGTTCTCTCGATGCAGCCAACATGCTGAAACCTGCCCTTGCCCGTGGTGATATTCAGTGTATTGGCGCCACCACGCTCGATGAATACCGTCAGCACATTGAAAAGGACGGTGCACTCGAACGCCGTTTCCAAAAGGTAATGGTTGAGCCTACCTCTCCCGAAGAAACAGTTGAAATACTTAACAATATTAAAGAACGGTACGAAGATCACCATAACGTACTCTACACACCTGAGGCTATTGATGCCTGCGTAAAACTAACCAACCGGTACATAAGCGACCGTCATTTACCTGATAAAGCTATCGACGCACTTGACGAATCGGGTTCGCGCGTGCATATTTCCAATATACATGTACCTGAGCGGATTATTGAACTCGAAAAGCAGATTGAAGAAACCAAGAAGGAAAAAATTAAGGCCGTTAAAAACCAGAATTTTGAAAAGGCTGCCAGTTTCCGCGACAAGGAAAAGGAATTGCTGGAAATGCTGGAAGACGAAAAGCTGAAATGGGAAAAGGAACTCACCCGTAACCGTCAGATTGTTGATGAAGAAAAGGTTGCCGAGGTGGTGGCCATGATGACCGGGGTTCCTGTGCAGCGGATAGCCCTCGAAGAAGGCCAGCGCCTGCTTAAAATGGGTGAAGAGCTAAAGGGAAGTGTTATAGGACAGGATGATGCCATTGAAAAGGTAGTGAAGTCGATTCAACGTAACCGTGCGGGCCTGAAAGACCCCAACAAGCCCATTGGTACCTTTATATTCCTGGGCCCTACCGGTGTGGGTAAAACCCAACTGGCCAAAGTACTTGCACAATACCTTTTCGACTCATTTAATAACCTTATCAGGGTTGACATGAGCGAATATATGGAGAAATTCTCTGTTTCGCGACTCGTAGGAGCCCCTCCGGGTTATGTGGGCTACGAAGAAGGCGGTCAGCTTACCGAAAAGGTTAGAAGGAGACCCTATAGCGTGGTACTACTCGATGAAATTGAAAAAGCTCACCCCGATGTTTACAACATCCTGTTGCAGGTGCTCGACGAAGGACAATTAACCGATAGCCTGGGTCGACGGGTCGATTTCAGGAATACCATTGTGATCATGACTTCCAATATTGGAACCAGGCAGTTGAAGGACTTTGGCCAGGGCGTTGGCTTTACAACCCGGTCAAAACAGGAAACCAGCAATGAATATGCTAAAAGTGTAATTCAAAACGCACTAAAAAAGGCCTTCTCACCTGAATTCCTTAACCGTGTTGATGATGTTATCATCTTTAACACGCTTACCCGTGAAGACATCCACAAGATCATCGATATTGAACTGAAAGGGCTTTATTCACGTATCCTGGCTATGGGTTACAAAATAAAGATGTCGGAAAATGCTAAGGATTTCATTGCCGAAAAGGGCTACGATATTCAGTTTGGCGCACGGCCTCTAAAAAGAGCTATTCAGAAGTACCTCGAAGATCCGATGGCCGAAGTCATCATCAAATCAAACATGAAAGAAGGTGACGCCATTGTTATCGGGTTCAACAAGAAGAAAGAGGAAGTTACCATGAAAGTCCTGCATGCCGGGGAAACTGCAGAAGCAGCGTCTGATGATGCCGAAGATACAGAAGAACAGACTGCTTCCTAAATAACTTCTCCCATAAGGTCAAACGCCTCTGCCCCGGTTATTTTTACGGTGTAAAACTGACCTTCTGCAAGGGGCCTGGCATTTAACGGCAAGAGCACTTCATTGTCAATTTCAGGAGAATCACCTTCGGTTCTTCCGAGGTAATACTCACTATCTTTTGTATCAATCAGTACTTTAAATGATTTTCCTATTTTTCTGTTATTCAACATTGTAGATATTCCCTGTTGAATATCCATTAATTCATCGGCCCTTTCATGTTTGGTCTTTTCCGGGATACTGTCGCTGTACTTTTGAGCGGCAGGTGTGTTCTCCTCCTCGGAATAAGTGAAAACTCCCAGTCGGTCAAACTGTACTTGTTCCACAAATTCGCGAAGCACCGAATAAGCTTTTTCCGTTTCACCCGGAAAACCGGTGATCAAAGTAGTCCGTAGGGTGATATCGGGAATTTCCCTGCGAATGAAGTCGATCAGTTCAAGGTTTTGCTGCTGGTTATGTCCACGGTTCATTTTCCGAAGCACAGCATCGTAATTGTGTTGGAAAGGAATATCCAGGTAACGGCATATGTTTTCTCTTTCCTTCATTACCTGAATGACTTCGCGTGGAAACTTTGCCGGATAGGCATAATGCAGTCTGATCCATTCGATTCCCTTCACCTCCGATAAGTCTCTGAGTAGTTCAGGTAGCATTTGCCTTTTATTCAGGTCAATACCATACCAGGTAAGGTCCTGTGCTATTAAAATCAACTCTTTGACGCCCCTGCCGGCCAGGTATCCGGCCTGCTGCAAAAGCATTTCGGGGGGAACCGACCGGTGCCTGCCACGAATAAGCGGAATGGCGCAGAAAGCACACTTCCGGTCGCAGCCCTCCGAAATTTTAAGAAAGGCATAGTGTGCAGGCGTTGTCAGGTAACGCTCGCCCAGTAAAGCATGTTTTAAATCTAAACCAAGCGTTTTGATGATCTCACCTAAGTCATTAACTCCAAAATATTTATCTACATCAGGAATTTCATGTTCCAACTCCTTTTTATAGCGTTCCGAAAGACAGCCCATCACAAAAACATGGTCGAGCAGTCCCTCTTCCCTGGCCCTGATAAACCTGAGGATGGTATCGATGGATTCCTGTTTTGCATCGCGTATAAAACCGCAGGTATTGATGATCACCGTGCGGGCATCGCACGAATCGGCATTGTGGTATACCGTCAGGCCGTTCGCCTCTATTTGTCTGAGCAGAACCTCAGAATCAACCAGATTTTTGGAACACCCCAGGGTGACAACATGAATGCTTTTATGACTCAGTTTTCGCTGCATTCAGGAATTGTTGTCGGAGAGCCGGCTTTTTTTACGGCTGTAGAAAAAGTATATCACCAAGCCCAAAGCCATCCATATCAGTAAACGTTCCCATGTTTCCCATGGAAGGCTGAACATCTGAAGCAGGCAAACAGCTGCCCCGGCAAGCGGCACCCAGGGCACCCAGGGTGTTTTAAAGGGCCTGGGAATATCAGGTTTATTTTTTCGCAGAATGATGATGCTGATACTAACAATGGTAAATGCCAGCAGCGTACCAATGGAGACCAGTTCGCTCAGGATGTGAATGGGAAGCAGACCGGCAATAAAACAGGCCACCACACCGGTTACGATGGTTGTTATATAGGGTGTTCTGAACCGGGGATGAACCTTTGAAAAACTTTTTGGGAGCAAACCGTCATTGGCCATGGTAAAAAATATGCGGGGCTGCCCGAGTAGCATGACCAGTATTACCGAACTCAGACCGGCAATAGCGCCTATTTTAATGAGGGGGCGTAACCAATTAAGTCCGGTTTGATCAATGGCTAGTGCCAGGGGAGCAGGTACGTTCAGTTTTGTGTAATGCATGATGCCTGTTAAAACAGCCGATACCAACACATAAAGTAAGGTACAGATGAGCAGGGAACCCAGAATGCCAATGGGCATGTCGCGTTGGGGATTTTTGGCCTCTTGCGCGGCAGTTGATACAGCATCGAACCCGATATAGGCGAAAAAAATAACCGCTGCACCACGAAGTACTCCGCTGAATCCGAAATTTCCGAACTCACCTGTAGGATTTGGCGGAACAAAAGGTTTCCAGTTTGAGGTATCAACATAAGAAAGACCAAAACCTATGAATAAAAGGATGACAATTACCTTTATGACTACGATAATATTATTGAATCCTGCAGATTCCCTTATGCCGATGACTAGTAATGTCGACAACAAAGCAATGATGAAAACGGCCGGAAAGTTGATAATGCTGCCGGTGAGTATCCATCCTTCACCCTTAATATGGTCGATGGGAGCATTGCAGAGAGCAGCCGGTATGTTGATGCCGTAATCGTGCAGAAAACTGACAACGTAGCCAGACCAGCCAACAGCAACGGTGGATGATGCGAAAAGATATTCTAAAATCAAGTCCCAACCAATGATCCAGGCGATGAACTCACCCAGCGTGGCATAGGAATAGGTGTAAGCACTTCCCGAAATGGGTATCATTGAAGCAAACTCGGCATAGCACAACCCGGCAAAAACGCAGCCGACGGCAGATATCAAAAACGATAAGATCAGGGCAGGTCCGGCAAAATTAGCAGCAACGGTGCCGGTAAGCACAAAAATCCCTGTTCCGATGATAGCGCCTATGCCCAAAAGAACGAGACTTGTTCCATTCAGCACTTTTTTCAATCCATGTTCCTTGTCATTTGCTTCGGCAAGAAGCTGTTCGATAGGTTTTGTCCTGAATAATTGCATGGGCATTCCTGGTTTTGTGAACCCAAATATATTCTTTCTGACAATATAAAATTCACCTGACCAGAAAAAACAGGCAAAAACACAGGAAAGAACAAGTTACAAGGTTAGGAAAACAATGCTTCAACAAAAGATTGTTTATCAAACAGCTGCAAATCTTCGGGTTTTTCGCCCATTCCTATATAGCGAACCGGAATGTTAAATTGGTCACTTATACCAATAACCACACCACCCTTTGCGGTTCCATCAAGTTTGGTGATGGCCAGCGCATTTACCTGGGTAGCTTCTGTAAACTGGCGGGCCTGTTCAAAAGCATTCTGACCGGTTGATCCGTCAAGTACCAGCAATACTTCGTGCGGTGCGTCGGGTACTACCTTTGTAATAACGCGTTTGATTTTTGATAATTCTCCCATAAGGTTTGCCTTGTTATGCAAACGCCCTGCTGTATCAATGATTACAACATCGGTTTGGCCCGATTTGGCAGAAGTTACCGTGTCAAAAGCTACAGATGCGGGATCACTGCCCATTTGTTGCTTTACAATGGGAATGCCAACCCGTTCGGACCAAATGGTAAGCTGATCCACTGCCGCAGCCCTGAAAGTATCGGCTGCACCCAAAAGCACCTTTTTACCGGCTTTTTTATAATGCCAGGCCAGCTTTCCAATGGTGGTGGTTTTCCCCACCCCGTTCACACCGACAACCATAATCACGTATGGCTTATGCGGAAGTTCGGCGTCAAACCCACGCGGGTGATTGAGGTTGTTTTCTTCGAGCAGTGCGGCAATTTCTTCGCGGAGGATGCGGTTAAGCTCAGCTGTGTTCATATATTTGTCGCGATTCACCCTGTTTTGCAGCCGTTCAATTATACGTAAGGTGGTATTCACGCCAACATCCGAAGATATAAGGGCTTCCTCGAGATTGTCAAGCACTTCGTCATCAACAACAGATTTTCCAATAATGGCCCTTGACAACCGCTTGACAACGCTTTCCTTGGTCTTTTCGAGGCCTTTGTCGAGATCCTCCTTACTTGGTTTGTTGAATAAGCCAAAAATTGCCATGGCAACGGTTAGTATTTAATGGGTAATGAAAAAAAAAGGCTTTCTTAATACAAAGAAAGCCATAATTTTTATGCTGATCAAATGGTATTATTTCTCAGCGAAAAAGTCTTTTACATGGTCTACATGAACCATCTCTTCTTTAAACATGTAAGCGTCGGTCTTGGGCGACTTTACCATTTTTATACATTTGGCAAAGGTTTTGCCCTGGCCGGTCTTAAGTGTTGCAATTACTTTCTTTGCCATGACTTCTTATTTTATTTCACGATGAATGGTTACTTTTTTAAGAACAGGGTTGAACTTTTTAAGTTCCAGCCTTTCAGGCGTGTTCTTCCTGTTTTTGGTGGTAATGTAACGCGACATGCCAGGTACGCCACTTGTCTTGTGTTCAGTGCACTCGAGAATTACCTGTATTCTGTTTCCTTTCTTTGCCATATCCTAAATGCGCTTTGAGTTAAAAACTACTAATGTAACCTTTGGTTTTGGCTTCCTCGAGCGCTTTTTTCAAACCAATTTTGTTGATAAGTCTAATCCCGGCAGCTGATACACGCAGGCTTACCCAGCGGTTTTCTTCCTGGAAAAATATTTTCTTATCGAACAGGTTTACGTCGAAGGTCCTTTTTGTTCTGCGTTTGGAATGTGAAACATTGTTCCCTATCATCGCAGTTTTTCCTGTAATCTGACAAATTCTTGACATTGCTAAATCAGTTTATTCGCTTTCTAAAAACAGGTTGCAAAGAACGTTATTTTTTTTTTAAATTTCAAGAAACCTGGTAAAAATATTTATAAACAATTCATTATCTCTTCCCTTAGCATGAAAAGGGCTGCAATTACTGCCTTTTGGATATTCCGGGCACGATTTTCACCAAAGTTATGCATATGCGATACAATTCTTTTTTTCGAAGCTATGGCAATCCAGGTGGTACCAACCGGTTTCTCTTCAGATCCGCCATCGGGACCTGCTATGCCGCTTACGGCAATGGCAAAATCAGTTTTAAACCGGGTTCTTACCCCATCGGCCATTTGCTCAACTACAGGCTGACTTACAGCCCCGTTCATGATAAGGGTATAGGGACTCACATTCAACTCCCGGGTTTTTACTTCATTGGAATAGGCGATTATTCCACCCTGAAAATAAGTAGAAGATCCCGGTACCGAAGTAATGAGTGAACCCAGGCTACCACCTGTGCAACTCTCAGCCACACAAACCGTTAATTTATTTTCCTTTAATAAGTTACCTATGATTACTTCGAGCTTTTCGTCATTAAATCCAAAAAGAGTATGACCAATTATGTCTTTGAGTTTGGCCATTTGCACTTCCAGTTGCGTTTGCAGCGTTGCTGAATCAACCACAACCCTGCCCGTTAACCTGAGTCTGAGGATTCCGGGAGAAGGAAGGTAGGCCAGTTTAATATTTTCGGGCAGATTTAATTCCCATTCTTTTATGAGATCAGCCATAACCGATTCCGCTATACCATGGGTGAGCGCTGTCACATGCTGAATGGCCGGTAATGTATACCGTTTTTTCAGCCTGCTTTCCATCTCCTCATTGTATATCGCTTTCATTTCAAAGGGGACACCTGGCAAAGCAATATAGTCCTTGCTTTCTTTTACAAACCACATGCCTTGCGCTGTGCCTGCACTGTTATGCAGTATTTCGCAATTATTGGGTAATTCGGCCTGCCGGATATTTCGCTCGTTAAGGGTTACCCCGCGTGATGCCAGTAATGCCTTGATTTGCTCAAGCACGGCTGGCACTGCTATCAGCGTTGAGCCAAAATATTCCGCCAGCGTTTGTTTG
>JAFGVG010000331.1 GCA_016938095.1 Bacteroidales bacterium | reverse complement strand
GTGGAGATCTCTGAGGTTACCCTGTTCGAAATGCTCCGCAACAAATCCACCTGTCCGGGAATTATGGTAGCCAGGTTAAGGGATTAGATCCTAAAAATTCAGGGTCAGATTGCAAAGTCGTTTCAAAGTAACGGGACTTCATTCAATCTTTCGTACATACTTTTCTGATTGTCTGTCGTAATTGGTTTCCCCAACGTCTTTTAAGATAATGTGTTCCTTTTTGTCATCGGGCAAATCAATACCTTCCATGCTTAATCCCTGAACACCATGAAAAACAAACGCCGGACGGTAATCTGCATCGTCGAGTTTTAATTTGATGTTTTTCATTGTAATCCCATCTGCAAAACGTACGTAAAAGCCCCACGATGGCAGTTCACCGAACATGGAATATTCAGGGTAGTCTTTGATTTTTTCAGGTACACGTTCAAGTTGCCAGAGCGGAACATATGCCATGCCTTTTGAGGCCCTTCCCGGATAAACGATCTCGATGTTATCAAGGGTAATGTTCCGGATATGATGGCCGGGTATGCCAACAATTGAGGAGGGAAACTGGTTATGAAAAAAACAGGGTTCCGGACCCCGCATATCATATGCTTCATCAGGTCGGCCAAAAGGCACCTGTACCTTAATGTTTTTGAACGATATATTCCCAATACTACCGGGTTTTTCACCGGCACGGTGGCCTAACCGAATAAAGATGGCGTTTCCGGTATTTACAGCGGTAATGTTCGAAACCATAACATTCTCAATAAATCCCCCATCAACCGACTCAATGGCAATGGCTGAGCGATAAGTGTCTTTGACAGTGATGTTATCAATCACAACATTCCTGAAACCACCTACAGAGGCCGTGCCAAACTTGACAGCACTTGCACTGGTACGAATGTAACAATGGGCAATGTATATGCTGTCACAATAATACCCCGGATAATACGACTTGAGACAAATGCCATCATCGGCCGAATTGATATCACAATTGGTTATCCTCACCTTACGGCAATCGGTAATGTCCATGCCATCGTTATTCCAAAAAGCACGACTTTCTACCTTTACATCATCAATGATAAGATTTTCGCACAATTCGTAGGTTTGAACCCAGCACGTTGAATTTTTCAAGGTTATTCCTTGTACAGTTACATTTTCACAGGCTGAAAAATTTATGATTTTGGGTCGGTCGGTTTCGCCGGGACGCGTGCTCCATTTGTTGTAACCGGATAAAACCCTTACTCCGGCATGATGAAGACTATCGATGATTAATGCCAGTTTTCGCCCCTGCCCGTCAATGGTTCCTTTTCCCACAATGGCCATATTATTGGCACGGTGTGCCAGTAATAAAGCCAGTTTTGAATTGTCGTCTGTTTTTGGAGAGACCACCGCGTCTGCAATTTCCAGCTTCCTGTAATGTTCCGGATTCAGACTTCCAAGTAAAACAGAGCCTTCGTCAATAAACAGGGTTACATCGCTTTTCAATATGAGACTACCAGTAAGATACTTTCCTTTCGAAAGCATCAGCGTTCCGCCGCCTTTGGCCGAAATTTCATCGATTGCCCGTTGAAAAACCAGGGTATTTAATGTGACGCCATCTGCCACAGCCCCAAATTGCTCAGCATAAAACACTCCCCCTCCTTTTTCAGTAACCAATGGTTCCTGCGCAGCGGTTCCATTTACCTGAATGTGCTGAATCAGAAAGAAAAGCAGTGTAGCGCCAAACCATTTTATTGTATTAAGCATCGTTTGATAATTATTTGTTAAAAATATCACGAAACCAGATTATCTTTGAAATTCGTCCCTATAATATCGCCGCTTCCAAGCTAAGCAAGTGCATTCCTGATCTTCTCCGATAACAATTCCTTGTTTATGGGAGATGACTTAATGACATCCGTGATTTTACGATGCCATTCAATATCACGCCACATACCAACAAACTGTGGGCCGCAGAAGTTGCTGGTTGCTATACCAATCCATTGTCCGGTGGAAGCCGCGGTAATTGCACCCAACTCACAAAGTTCCTTTACCCAGTCCCACGACAGTAAAGGCCAGTCCTTATAATCCACTATTCCCCAGCACTCTGTAGTTACCAGGGGAAGTTTAGCGGTTGCTGCATGCAGTGCTGTCTGATGTATTTTATCCGTCAGCAGTTTTTTCCAATAACCAGGCTTCTCATAATAGATGCCGTCGTATTCAGCCACCAGGTTTTTATATACCTGATTGGAGAATCGGCCATCAACATCCACGGGCCGACCGGCTTTGGCGCTGCGTTCTTTTACCTCGCGGTAAAACTCAGCATTGTTTTCTTTTACCATCCATATGTGATGCTCCGCGAAATCGAAAAATGAAAGGTCTTTTTCTGCATATTTCTCGACATCGGTGTTATCAAATGAAAAGTTTATCAACATTTCAGGATATTCTTTTCTTACGATATCCACCGCGGTTTTCATCCACATCATGGACTGGTCGGTATGCCAGTATCCCCAGGTGAGTTGTGGAGGTTCATTGGTAAAGAAAGGAGCCCAAATGTCGCCGGGCCATTCATTGCAAAGATCCACATACATTACATTGTCCAAAATACCGGCTTTTTTTATGGAATCCAGTGTCTTAATCCATATTTCGGCATGCTTTTCCGGGGATGTAATTTTCATCCTTGTATAATCAGTATCTTCGCGGTACCAGGATGAAAGCCCGACCTTAATGCCATATTTTTTGCAGGTTGCAATAAAATCATTTAAAAAGGGCTGTATCCTTACTTTATTCACATCCGGGCTACCCCAGTTTTGAATGGCCCATACTTCATTCAGTGTCCATTCTTTTTCAGGGTTTTCAGCCAGCAAATGAGGGAAAGCATCGATTCGCACCGCATTATAACCTCTTTCCTGTAATTCAGATAAAGCCCTGTCCCAGTCTTCATAGCCAGCACCAGGCCAGCGACGCTCTAACCATGAAAAATCCCACATGGTAATGGCCCTGGGGAAAACCTTGTCCTGATGGGTAATCATTTTGTTATTTCCTATTGTCTTTTTGTTTGCTGCCAGGGAACTTCCGGAAAAAGAGGCTAATGCCGAAACTGCAGCCATATTACTCAGAAAAGCTCTGCGCTTCATAATCAAAATTGTTAATTAGTTTAAGGGCACTATTTTAAATAAATCGATCATTAAGTTAACCTCTTTTTTACAGGTAACCCTGATGATGTTGTCTCCCTCCCTGAGCTGGATTTCCCCAAAATCGACTTCTTCCCAGCCATTGGTTTTTTTAACAGACGTTCCATTCCAGCCATCCCGCATCAGGCTTCCGGTAAGAATATCAGCATTAAAGTCCCCCTCAGCCGAAAGACGGATTTTCAATGTTGCCTTCATGTCTTTTGCCACCTGCACCAGCACGGAAACATTATCGTGGCTTACGTCGAACCCGGTGACATAACCTGAACCTGAGTAATCAGGTATTTTTGATTCCACATGAGTGCCCATCATATTCCCTCCGGCAGCTTTCCCATTTTCAGCTTCCAGTAAAATGGTAATATTTACTTTTTTATCGCCCGATATGCTTTTTTCGTCCGGGATAATGGCTTTTATTGAGCCGTCTTCGTTATAATTCAACCAATCCGCCATTAAATTACGTACCTCGCTTTTGCCCTCAGAAACAATTGCAGCATGGTGAAAAGCGATCCATTTGTCTTTAAACTTAATGATTGAGCCGTGGTTTGTCCCGGATTGTCCTTTAAAATGCGGAATATATTTACCCATAACTTTATAGGGGCCAAGTGGCTTATCTGCAATCGCATAGAACATTTCTTCCGGCCATTTACCACCAGGCAGTCCGGGATAAGACAGATAATACCTGCCATTGTATTTATGCACCCAGGGGCCTTCAAATACTTCCGTGAGCTGATCGGTAAGTTCAACCTTTGTGTCAGGCACAGCTTCCGTCAGATCGTTGGTTAATTGCACTGCATGACATCTGCCTCCCGAGCCCCAAAACAGGTAAGGCGTATTATCATCGTCGACAAACAATGCGGGATCCTGTCCCCACTCAACTCCTTTTATAAAGCCGATATCGGTAAAAGGACCCTGTGGTAAATTGCTGGTGGCCAAACCGGTCCGAAACATTCCGGTTGCCAGTTCAATCATACAATACACCAGGTAATACTGCCCGTTGCGGTATGTTGCATCAATGGCCCATGCATGAGACACTGCCCAGTCGACATCCTCCACCGAAAGCACCCTGCCGTAATCAGTCCAGTTTACCAGGTCTGTTGTAGAGAAAACGTGGTAGTCGAACATGGTTGCATGATGATTTGTACCTGGCACATCGTGTGAGGTATATAACCACAGCGTGTTTTCATCATCCTCCCAAACATGTGCCGATGGATCGGCCGCATAAATATGGTCCATAAGCGGCTTTTGAGCCGGACAAACCTGGACAATCAAAAGAATATAGAACAGCAATTGAAGTTTCTTTTTCATAAGGTTTACATTTTGGTTATTGTTCACTTTTACAAATCTTGTTTGGTAATATCAATGCCATTTACAACAACATTGTGAATGTCGTTGCCAACTGCAAATTCAGGTCTGCAATCAGGGGTTACCGTCACAATCCGCACCATATCGAGCCAAATGTTTGCAGCATGTTGTAAATAAAAACCATAGGCAGGCAAACCCTGAACCAAAAACTGGTGGGCATCGGGGTATCCTCCTTCGTTTTCCGGTACCGATGCCTCTGCCATGGCTGCAGTTCCCCCTCCTTCCATTTCTATCTGGTAATTCCTGATGATAACATTTTCAACATTGTGTCCCGGGATTCCTGCAATATAAGATCCCTGACGAAAGTTACCTTTTCCAGTTACATTTTCAATCAGAATCCTGTTTAAAATGCCAACCGGGGGTTTTGGCAAACCATGCATAACCCTCAGGCGATTGCCGATCCGGATAAAAACCGGGCAGCGGGCCTGATGAATGATCACATCATGAATATATACATCTTCAATGTTTCCCCCATCAACGGTGGCCAGGGTAATGCCGGTACTGGCCTGCCTTCCGGCAGAGGACGCCATTGAAGCGGGTATACCACCGAGCAGCAGGTTGCGGGCCACTATATTTTTAAAATTACCTTGTGTATCTGTACCAATTTTTAGTGCATTGCAAGTAGACACAAAAAACGAATTTTCAACCAAAATATGCTGCGTGGGTTTGTCACTGCAGCCCTTCAGGCACATGGCATCATCCTCTGAATTAATCAGGCAGTTGCGAATGATAACACCGTCACAACCGTCCACATCCAGCCCATCGTTATTAAAATTGGCGTGATTGATTACTTTTATCCCGTCAAATATCATGTTATTGCAGTAAATATAGCTTTGCATCCAGGCTGCGGCATTTCGTAAGGTAATATCCTGCATAACTATATTGGTGCATTCAATCATTCTGATGCCAAACGGACGGCCAATAATTTCGCCGGTGGTTTGTTTACCCGGAAAATTGGCCTTTTCTCCCCTGAAATATATCTCCCCCGCCCCGCTGATACCAATGTTTTTTGCACCTTCGGCATAAATCAATGACTGCCTGTATTTATGATTTTCACTCATTACACTTTTGAATTGCTCCACTTTTTCGGGATAATCAGCCAGGTTTGTGCTGCCCAAAATACGGCATCCTTTGGCAACCTCAATCATAACTCCTGATCTGATTTGAAAAGTACCTGTAACATAACTGCCCGAAGAAAAAGAAACAATACCTCCTCCTGCAGCAGAACATACATCAACCGCTTCCTGAATTTCCCGGGTATTTATGGTAACTCCATCGCCCTTCGCGCCAAAATCTTCAACCTTATAGGCCCTTACCGGTATCGTCCAAGGTAACAAATGCGTTGTCAGGGAGTCCGCTGCAGACTCAAGTTTTGCCTTTAATGCGGTTTCCCAGGAATACTGCTGACCAGAAGCCAGTGTTATTAACAGCCCCGACAACAAAATAGTAAAACAAGTCCTCTGCATATGGCATAATATTAAACCCAATGTTTCCTTACTTCCTATTTTGGCGCATAAACCTGAAACTCCGAAAATTTGGGTAAAACACCGGAATTATTAATCTGTAATCTTAAGTGTCGTGCACTTACCGGATCAAATTTTCGGGAATAAACATGGCCTATTTTATTCCCTTTATCCAGGGTAATCCATGCATTATCGCTCTTATACATTAATACATAGTCATTTGTGCGCGTTTCCCATTCATGGCCCTCTTCACGGATATCAATCCTGTTGAACGCCTTAACTTCACCCAAATCAACTTCAAACCAACATTGACGAGAATCTGAAAGCCATTCTGTCTTTGGATCATCATCCACCAGATTTTTTGCCATATGCTGGTTAATGGATGCTGTAACTTCAGCATTCCGGGCGATTGATTTCGTAGGAATCAAAATAGGATCAATTTCAACGGCAGGGCCATTTAGCGTTATTTTGATTATGGTACTGGGTTTTTGCCGGTATTTTTCCTCCATCAGAAATTTCAGACCCTTTTGGCTTTCCTGAACCTCTATGATTCCGCCAGTCAATAATTCGACTTTCTGAACTTTTTTTCCCAACGAAGGAAAATATTCAGGTGCATCATCCCACGACAATATATGGAGGTAAACAATATTATCCTTATACGTGCTTGCGCCCCATGCCGCAGGCTTGTATGGCCCCCCTTCGTTTGCATAAATGCTTTCGCCATATTTGCGAAGCCAGTCGCCAACAGCTTTTAAGGTATCGGCCTGACGGTATTCTATAACACCTGTAGGCATAGGCCCAACGTTCAGCAGGAGATTACCATCGCCCCCCACTGTTTGAATAAGAATTTTTATGCATTCGTCAGATGATTTCAAATGATCGTTTACCTTCCATGACCATGAAGTACCGAGTGTCATGCATGATTCCCAGTTTTCTTCGTTGTTAAAAGCCCCCACTACCTGTTCCGGGGTTAGGTAATCACCTGGTAAACCTGCACGGTTATTAATTACCACGTCAGGTTGTAACGTGCGGATCATTTTAAACAGTTCCTTTGAATGGTATTCCTTTTCACCATAGAACAGTCCGTCAAAAAACAATATGTCAATGGTACCGTAGTTGGTGCACAATTCTTTGACCTGACCAAATAAGTAAGGCCTGTAAGCATCAAAGTCTTTACGCATAAAATCAGCGTGATGCCAATCCGGTTGCGAGTAGTATAACCCAAAAGCCATTCCTTCTTTGTGGCAGGCGTCTGACAATTCTTTTACAACATCGCGCCCAAAAACTGTATTGGTGATTTTATAGTCAGTAAGTTTTGAATCGAACATGCAAAAACCACCATGATGTTTGGCGGTAAGAATAACATATCGCATGCCTGCATCTTTAGCCACTTTAACAAACTGGTTCGCATCAAATTCAGCCGGATTAAAACTCCTGTAAAGGTTATTATAGATGGTATCAGGTATTTCACCTTCGCCCGCAACATCAACCCGGTGTTGTTTGGCCCAGCTTATTTCCACTCCCAGAAGACTTGACATATCCCAATGCAGGAATAAGCCAAAAGTAAGATCATCCCAACGTTGCATCACAGCATCGGGAGCATTCAGGTAGGCTCCTGCATCGTCTGGTTGTTGTCCAAATACTGCATCCGAACAGGGTAAACCGGAAAACATCAGCACCAGAGCAATTCTTATTTTATTTATCATTTTTAGGCTGGTTATAAATTTTTTCATCAGTATCTCTTTTTAAATAATAAGCACCCCGATCTATAATCTCAATCAGGGAATAAAATCTCTCCAGTTTTCTTTAGCACTTTCGGGATTCGGCACAAACAAAAATGCATCAGGATCCTTTTCAAATGCAGTATAAATGGGCACATTCCAATTTATACCAAAATGCGCATAATTCCCAGGCTTTTTCTGAATAAGCGCTGATTCCAGGTAACTATGGTTTCGAATCCATTCCAATTCATTGCGATTGTTGAAAACCGGGAACCAGGCAAGACCATTGTGCGACCTTACCCCGGTATAGTCAAAATCATAATCCCTGTCGCACCATGCGCCAAAAGTGAGCGGTTCTTGCGGATCAGCGCTTATGGTGGCATGCACCCAATTGGGAGGAACAATTACTACCTCACCCGGCCCGGCCTCAACGGCAAAGCACCGGCCCGGATCATCCTCAGCGAATTCCTGCATATAAATAATAGCTTTACCTGTCCATATTTCATATATTTCAGGAGGAGACATCGTATTATTTCTCGCCTTCTTATGAATATGCCCCTGACTGCGGACCGGCTCTTCACCCAATTGTCCGGGAGCATAAGTAACCACCCCAAATAACAAATGACGGTCGATCATCATTTGCTTATGCACCATTTTGCCAACATCCATGGCAATTGCATAAACCTCCTCAGGTCCGTTGCAATCGGGATTTAACAGGCTTTTCCGTATGTCATTAAGCTTGCGGATTTCCACTTCTGGACCAAATACGCCTTCGCCGTATTGGAATCCCATAGGGTTAAAAACTGGTTCAATTTTAAATCCCGGATCGAATTTCATAACAGTTGGTTGTTTTAAGCATTGGTTCGTATGTATGCTTTGATAGTAGCATATTTGTCTGCCTGGCCTGCCGGCCTTATGGAATATTCACGGACAGCACCAGGTACAATGAAGGTTTCGGCATAATGAACTTCAAACGGTTCAAATTCTCCCAACGGACTTTCTACGATTACTGTATCCCCTTCCACAAGACAGAGTACATTTACGCCGTTGGATTTGTGATACACTTTTTTGGTAAACCAGTGTCTGCGGGTTTCCATAAACTCCCTTTCGTGCAACCCTGTACGCTCTTCAATCCAGCCATCACCCTCGCCCACTTTGCTGATTTTATTCACCAGGTTTTCCCTTGTCCAGTTGGTTGTTCGGTTCCATTGAATTGAATTCCTGCCATGTTCAATATTGATAGGTCTGGGTTTACCATCCAAACCCAGTCTTCCCCAATCCCATAGCTTAAAAGTGAATATATAGGGGGTGGCACTTATTTCAAGGACCATACAGTTTTCTCCCGAACAATGAACCGTACCGGCGGGAATCAAAAAATGGTCGTGCTTCTTTGCTTCCCATGTCTGGACATGATTCTCGGCCGGAAAGGCATATTGACCCGACTGGGCACTTTTTAAATCACTGATCATGGCGGCTGCATCAATATTCTCTTTCAATCCCAGATACACCCTGGCACCAGGTTTTGCTTCCATTAAATAATAGCTTTCATCCTGCGTGTAATGCATGCCGAATTGCTGCTGGATATATTCAGTAAGCGGGTGTACCTGAAGGCTGAGGTTGCCTCCCCCAATGGTATCCAGAAAATCGAAACGAATGGGAAACTCATCCCCGAATCGCGCATGAACGGCGCTGCCGAGAAGTTTTTCGGGATTATAGAAAACGAGATTGATGGATGGAATTTCAATAAGCTGTCCGCCTATTTTTAACAAAAGGCTGTTCTCTTCAGGAACACAATTAAAACACCAGGCATAGTTGCTTTGAGAAGGATCAAGATTGCATTTTTCTTTCATCCACTGCCCTCCCCATGGCCCCGGATCAAAAAAAGGCATAAGGCTAAAAGGCCTGGCGAGACAGGCATCCAGTCCTTCTCTTATGGCTTTGCCACTGACCATTTTGGGGTTCTCACGATCATTGGTATCAAGCACATAATCCCAACGATCCATGATTTTCTTTTTCCAACGATCACATACTCTCCAGTCAACAAAAAAACCATGTTTATAAAGGAACATCCAATCATCCGTATCCCTGTTCCTTAATCCAATATTATCAACCAGGTGCTCGCGCATCCTCAACTGTATCTCCCATCGGGCCATATCGGCATAAACCAGTATATCTGCATGCGCTGCAATATAGGATGCCCCGATACCCGTGACCACTATTGTGCCCGCCGTAATTTGATTTATCTGATCACTAAGTTTAGCGATGCCTGAGGGATCAAAAAATGCATCAATAGTTAAACGGGTCATGTAGCCGAATATCCGGTCGTCGGTGAGATCAGACCGGATCATTTCGCTTATCCGCGTTTGATCCAACATATAATCCCTGCTGGTAAAATGGTAGTCTGGCGACAGCTTACGTAATAACGAGTCTGTGATCTCCTCTTCAAATACACCCTGGTAATACTCGACAACCAGGATTGTTTTCTTTTTGTTAAGTTCAGTAAATCTTTTGCTTAGTGCTGAACCTATTTCTTCCCAGTTGCAATATACCTGATGATTGTCTGGTACCTCCACAAAGGGCTTCTGTTGATAATTTGCAGACATTAAATTGTTTCCTTTACTAAGTGATACATTCCAAGTACAGCTGCCCAGTTTATATTGGCGGCCCTAACCAATTCCGGTTTTCCCCAAGGGGTCCATGCATACTTATCGATATAGTCTCTGATATAGGGAAGTATATCTGCTGAACTCTCCAGCACTCCTCCTTCCAGAATGATTCTTTCCGGGTCGTAAGCATGAACTAAATTTACAATTCCTGCACTCCATACTTTAAGGCTGTGTTGCAAAAGTTCAATGGCAAGACTGTCTCCATCCCTTGCGAACCTGAATATGGTCCTGTAATCGATATCATCCTGGGTTGACAGCAGGCTTTGCCTGAATCCGGGATTATCTCTGGCCATATCCGCAATGACATTGCTGGATGCTTCCGACTCCATGCATCCTACATTCCCACATGAACAAATTTTGCCGTTAATGTTCAACGTGAAATGTCCTCCCAGACATCCAGCCTGATAATGCTTCCCACGCAACACCTTCCCCTCAATAATTACCGAACTTCCTACCCCGGTTCCCAGGGTTACCATGATCAGGTTATCGCAACCCTTTCCTGCTCCATAGTGCCACTCACCAATTAATGCCGCCCGTGCGTCATTTTCCAGCGTTGCAATACTTCCCCATTTTTTGTGAACCCACTCATTGAAATCAAAATGAACTGCATCGGCGTATTTTTTGTTTATAGCCAGCAGCCGTTTCCCCTTAAAATCGACTATACCAGGTAATGAAATGCCAATTCCTTCAATGGAATCCAATTCATTCCCATTTTCCTCAAGCATTTCATCAACAGCCCTTTCGATATAAGGAATATTCTTTATCAAACCAGCCTCGGAATGTGCCTTTAGGATTCTTCTAGCCGTAACTTGTCCATCTTTAACCAAACCGGCTTTAACGTTCGTTCCGCCCAGATCCATTGAAATAATGCTCATAGTCCCATTGGTTTTGAAATACCGCAATCCACCAATACAAAATGAAAAGGCATTTTTCTACTTTTTTAAGGATTATGAACTGTCTTGGAAAAAAAGACTTACCCTAAAAAAGCCTTTCGAACACGACCCTGATTTCAGGTATACTCATCTGAAACTTGCAGGTGCTCAATAAGATTTTCATCTTTTATATGCTGCTTCTTATAAAAAAACCTTTCCTGTTGGTAATCAATAGTTGGACATTGTATTCCGATGACTTATAATTTTCACTACATTTTCCCAATATTTTATAATATTTGCAATTATAATTAAAATACAGTACAGTACAGTACAATGAATAAGAAATTTTTAATTGATAAATCATTAAGTAAGCCTTACTACCGTCAAATAGCGGAAAGTATAGAAATGAAAATTAAATCAGGGAATTATGAAAAAGGTCATCAACTGCCTTCTTTAAATGAACTGACTGCTGAATATGGGATAGCCAAAGATACGGTTGTCAAGGCTTTTAAAGAATTGCAGGCGAAAAAAATGATTTTTGCTGTTCATGGAAAAGGCTTTTTCGTCAGCCCTGAAGATAATGGCAATAAACTGAAAGTAATGCTGATTGTTGACAAACTGAGCCCTTATAAACAGTTGTTGTGTATGTCGATCATTGAGCAATTCGGCTTAAATGCAACGGTCAACATTTTCTTCCATCATTTTAACCTTAAAATACTTAGATCCATCCTAAGTGAATATGCGGCAGAATACACCCATTTTATTATGATTCCGTTTGAACATCCTGAGTTTGAAAAATGTATTGAGCCCATCGCTTCAGCACAACTTTATTTTATAGACTTCATACCCAGAAGTATCCGAAAAAACTACCCTGGTGTATTTCAGGACTTCGAGAATGACATAGTTAACGCCCTGGCAGATAATAAAATCCTGTTGAGAAAATACAATAAACTTATTCTTCTTAATAAAATCAAGGATACCAGTATTCCTTTTGCTATAAGTCACGGATTCAGCCAGTTTTGCACGGCAAATAAGTTGCCCTATGAAATCATTAGCGGACTGAATAAAAATCATCCGGTGGAAAATGCCGGATATATCATATCCGACGACAATGACCTGGTGGAAATACTTATCAGGGCAAAAAAAGCAGGGTACAAGACAGGTAAAGACATAGGCATCATATCTTATAATGAATCTCCACTGAAACAAGTAATTGCGGATGGCATTTCCGTTTTTTCAACCGATTTTATTGAGATGGCCAGCTCAATTGCAAAAATGATCATAAACCATGAAAAGAAACTCGTCAGAAACAGTTTTATATTTATTGACAGGAACTCCTTCTAAGTTTTAGTTGAAAATCAACTATTCTTCCTGTTTGTTTTATCTTTTTATGGCTACTCATTTCATCTTACCCTTTGAATGAAGTAATTCCTGGACTATTGCTTTCCCCTTCTGACGATACCGTTCGGCCTACGCAGGCAACCATGTTTTTGCACAATGGAAGGAAATCTTCACGACTTCCAGGTAAAATAAAGCTTCGTCACAACTGGTAAAGTCTTATGCCTTTGTTATCCATGCAGAAGCGTACTAAAAAACCGTGAGCAGAAATTGAATCGTTCATGAGAATCAGAAAATGATCAGATGAAACAGAAAGGGCAATGCTTACTGCTTTACAAACCGTTTTATGATGCTTTCATTGGCTGTGAAAAGTTGCAGCAGGTAAATGCCAGCCGGTAATTTGCTTACGTCAACCGATTGGGAATTTCCCGTATTCTCCAGGTTTGCAGTATACACAACAGCACCGTCGCCCGAGATAATCTGCAGCATTATCATTTGGCTATCTTCAAAATTCGGAAAACCTGACAGTGTTAGCTTATCTGAAACCGGGACGGGATGAATGCTTATCCCGGCTTCGGGCAAGTCATTGATCCCCACCGCCTGGGAAACATTGATATTTACTGATTTTATAACGTTATGATAATTAATGGTGTCGGATGGGAAAAAAGACGTCATTAAAACCTGATTTGATCCAACGCCAAGCAAGGTGCCTGCAGGAGGCTCGTAAATGAAGGTTCCTTCTACACTGGAACCAGCATTGAGCTGAGCATCACCCAGCGGGGTTCCATACACAATATCAGCAGGCTGATCCCAGGTGATGACCGGTGTGGCTTTATTTACATTGATTTGTACCGTTTTTGTCACAGGGGAATAACCCACGGTGTCATTTGGCACAAAAGAAACTTTCAGATCAATGCCGGTTCCTGCATTCAGCAAAGTTGCCAAAGGAGGATCATAGGTGAATTTTCCGGCCAGGCTGCAGGTTGCATTAAGCTGGGTTGAAGACAGCAGGGTACCATATACAATATCAGCAGGATTACTCCATGTAACGGATGGGTAAACCGTATCGTTTACTTCCAGGTGACGGGCGCCGGTGTCAACCAGCAAATAGGTGACGGAATAGGGTGGCGCTTCAACGCGTATCTCTTTTCCAATAACACTTGATTTTGCCTTGATAAATTCATAACCTGAAGGGCCTCCTGCCACCACAGCAGGACCGTTTCCGTTTACAAATACCTTTCTGGAAAACGGCTTCAGCGGATCTGTCGGGACATCCGTGCCACCTACGAGGATATAGGTATAGTAACGATCGCCCACGGTGGCACTGTCCACGTTGATCCGCACCACCTGTTTGTTTAATCCTTTATTTACCATAATCGTGCCAATATGTCCCGCGGTGAAAGAACTTGAATAGGCGGTTATGTCGGATGAACCTCTGAACGATGTGTTCAGTAACACATTTCCCAGGAACTTCTGCATGTAATACAGGTAATAAAATGCCGGTCGCGGAGAGAACTTAGTGACACCAGGTTCGTCTCCGTATGAATACATGCCATGATCGTCGCCGTTGTTGTAACCGTTTGCCAGGTCCCAGCGGCAAATTGCACCCAAACCTGCTTTTATGGCTTCGCCAGTAACCATCACTGCAAACATGCCACCGATTTGCGAGACCTGTTGTTTCGAACCGATGGCAAACATATTATACTCAGTCATAGCCACTGGTCGGGTGGATTTACCAGCCTGGGTAGCGCAGGTACTCAGGTAATTCATATACCCCTGTGTTTGGGAGGGGCTGTTGAGGATGGTGGTTGCATTGGAATTTTGCTCCCACGGCGTATAATAACTATGAATAATATAAAAATCAATCACATCACCCACTTCTTTCATCATGTCAACGTTCCAGCCCGAAGGGCCAACCCCGGGGCCTTCAGCGGCTACGGCGCCGATAAAAATTTCAACGCCTGTTTCCAAGGCAGCGGCTTTCATGGAATCAATGAATACCTTACAATGTCGGCCGTACAGGGTTCCGTTAATGTATTCAGGCTGACCGTCCTTATTCAAATCGGTGTCTATTTTATAACCGCCTTCCCAGGAACCGAACACTTCATTGCCTATTTCCCAGAATTTGGTTCTGCCCTTGTCATAACGGACCCAGTCGGCAGCAAGATGAGCAGCCTGTGCCACGGGATCGTCGGTGGTGCCATAACGCGCATATCCATAATTTACGGTAAGCATACCGGTTGCACCCGTTTGCGCAAGAATCCGGTAAAAGGAATCGATATCCATCGTCCAGCCGGCGTCCCAGGAATTCGGCCGTTTGCCGTACCATTCCCAGTTTGCACTGGAACCTCCCGACATCAATGTTTCGGGTACATCCGGTGGTGGTTGATGCTCGCTGCGGTTCCAGAAATACACATCGGATATGCTGCCTGAGGGTCCGCGAAGGACTCCCATATTTCTGTCGGAAAGATACTTCATCAGTGTTTTGTTTTCCGACATACTGGAGGTATAAGCATTGGCATTATCGCCAAACATGAATACAGGCACTTTCGACAAAGTGTCCCGGGCATGTATTATGACGGATACAGTGACAGGATCACTTGTTGCAACAGTGTCATTATAGTCCGGAATTAAGGCATTTTTTGGTCCCCAACTGTCAAGGAAGAATCCCTGCTGCGCCTGTAATGATGCTAACGCTGCAATCATCAGTGAAATTGTCAGTAGTATTTTATTTATCATGGAAATTTGATTTATAATTGAAATGACAAATCTTATGACAAACTTAGGATTTTATTGAATGGAACAAGCTAAACAAATCCTTTCATCCTGATTTTTTCAATTTTCAACAGCAATTTTGTGCGATCTTTGATACAATTGCCCAATAAAGAAGATAGCGGGTCTTTGAATACTTTTTGTCATTTCGCAATATAGTTTTGTCAATACCCTGACCTATTCATTTCAATGAGATAAACCCATTGCAATTAATTATCAGATAAGGAATTAATTGAACAACAAATATTTTTGTACCCCCTGAGAATGAAACAAATTGTCAGTACAGAAAAAATACCCATTAAACTTTGGATTGAAGACATAGAAGAGGGGGCGGGAATTATGATTTCAGAGAATCATTTTCCCATGACAACGGGTTGTCACGTATATATTGTTGAATTCTGATGAATTCCCGTTCATCCCGAATGATGTGGTCGTGAAATCGAGATTGCCAGCGTGTTTTGCCAGGGGTATTATCCAATTCATTCATCCACCTTGATGAAAATGTTTTAAATGCCCTTACGAATTCATTTAAAATCATTTCACCCTTTTCAATTCTTCCCAAAATGGGTAATCGATT
>JAFGVG010000330.1 GCA_016938095.1 Bacteroidales bacterium | reverse complement strand
TCCAAGGATGACTCAGTAGCTCAGCTGGTAGAGCACATCCCTTTTAAGGATGGGGTCCTGGGTTCGAGCCCCAGCTGAGTCACCAAAACGGAAATCATTTCGAATCAAAAGCGCTTAAATCATAGGTTTAAGCGCTTTTTTATTTTGCGGCAGACACCAAAATATGCACAAAATCGCAAAACAAACGAGACCATATCGAGACCTATACTCTGAAAAAACCAAACAGGTCTCGGTAATTGACTTAGTTCCCTGATGATCAATTCATTTTGAAATATTTTATCTCGGTTTGATGCTTGTAAATGAGACTCAAACGGGTTAGTTTTAAGCATGGAAGCGAGATCATTTTTTAACCACAAAAATGAATTGAGCAATGAGAGTAACCGTAAACTTCTCGTTAAAGAGATCAAAATCCCGCGCTGACGGGAAATGCCCGATTTATGTCCGGTGCACGATGAACAACCAGCGTTTTGAGTTATCCACGGGAATTTTTGTTCTTTCAGAATTCTGGAATTATGAAAAGCAACAGGTAAACGGAAGAACAGAAGAGGCTAAAATCCTGAACAACCGATTAGTTAAAATAACTACCCGTGTGCAGGATATTTATAACCAACTAGAATCAAAAGGAGAACCATTCTCTGCATTGAAGGTGAAAAACATATTACTTGGCCTAAGTGATGAAAAAGGCGTTTTGGAAATCCTGGACGGTATTATTAAAGGCATAGAGGCGCGGGTTGGAAACGACTATTCTGTCGGAACATTAAAGCATTACAAAACAACCCGGGAACGACTGGCAGAATTCTTCAAGATCAGGGTTGGGAGAAATGACCTTCCTCTATCGATGGTCGATTACAGCTTCTTAAACTCGTTTGACCTATACCTTAAAACAGCACTTTCGTTAAGGCCGAACACTGCCTTGACCTACCACAAGCATTTAAAGAAGGTTTTAAATACAGCTATTGCGATGAACTTACTTTCCCGCAATCCTTACGGTTCATTCAAAGTGTCCCGTAACGAGACCCATCGCGATTACCTGACCATTCAGGAGTTGGAACAAATCAAAAACAAGGAGATCAATATACTCAGGATGGAAATTATCCGGGATGTATTTGTTTTTGCCTGCCACACCGGTCTGGGCTATGCAGAACTCAGCAAACTTAGCGGGAACCACATCCAACAGGCAAATGACGGAGAAAAATGGATCATCATTGACCGGAATAAAACCGACATCCGGTGTAGAATACCCCTATTGCCTCAGGCCATAAACATCTTGCGGAAATACGAAAACTTTCCTTTGAACAGAAACAAAGGAAAATTGCTTCCTGTACATTCAAACCAGAAAATGAACGAATACTTGAAGGAACTGGCTGATATTTGTGGAATCAAAAAGAATTTATCGATGCATGTTGCCAGACACACTTTTGCCACGTCAGTGACTTTGGGCAATGGCGTACCCATCGAAACAGTCTCAAAAATGTTGGGACATACTTCCCTGAAAACAACTCAGATTTATGCGAGGATTGTGGATTCTAAGATTTCTAGGGATATGGAGAAACTGATTGGCATTTTATAAAAAAATTCAAAATGAACACAAATTCCAATTATTATTCAAAAACAATATATTTGCAGTATACTTTTACTGTTTTGAAAAACATAAAAACTAACACTGAACTTCTACTTCTGCTAAAAAAGGGCGATATGGTCGCTTTTAATACGATTTATAACAAGTATAGCTATAAATTACATGAGTTTGTATTAATGTATCTAAAACAGGAAGAAGATGCAGAAGAAATTGTACAGGAGGTTTTTATAAAGATATGGGAATCAAGAGGTAAAATTGACGTTTATTCTTCCTTCGAATCATTCCTGTTTACTATTGCTTATAATGCCACTATCAGTTTATTGCGTAAGAGGGTAAGTCAGAGCAAGTCAAGGGAGTATTTAAAATCTTTACAACAAATCGACGCCGCAGATCAGGTAATCGATGAAATCCAATTCAAAGAATTAGATCAGAAGGTGCAGTCTTTATTGGAACAATTAACCCCACGTCAGAAAGAGATTTATCTTTTAAGCAGGGAGGATGGCCTGACCCATAAAGAAATCGCCCAAAAATTAAGTATTTCTGAAAGTACAGTAAACAACCACCTTGTAACTACAATGAAATATTTAAAATCTCACATCGATAAGACGCTGGCCATCAACGCCTTATTTCTTTGCCTGTTTTTGTAATAAAAAAAAAAGCACTTCTTTCTTAGTTATCATTCTTATGCTGTGCGTAATATTAATAAACCTGATTGATTTATAACGTATAAATTTCATAGGTTTAGTTTTAGTTAGATGGAGTACCTCCCTGTTTAGTGGGAGGTACAAAATTTAAAACAGTATATGAAAAAAGAATTACTTATAAAGTATTTAAAGAATAATTGTACCGACGACGAGTTTGACGAGGTTGTTGGGTGGATTAAAACAGAAGCTCAACAGAAAGAAGCACAAAGCTGGAGCTTAGATCAGTGGACGATGTTTGAACCCGAACCGGGAAGGAAAGATGAGAAAAAATACCTGGCGCTACTCCACAAAATCCACTATGAAATAAACCTGAAACATAGAAATAATAAGGACAGCAAAGTCATTACTTTATCGAAGGTTACAACATGGTTAAGCAGGGCGGCTGCAATTCTTTTTATACCGCTTATTGGCGTTTTATTTTATTTGCTTTCAAACAATAATTTCCAGTTCGGGAAATTTGCAGATATTACAGTTGATTCTCTTGAAGTTATTGCTCCGATTGGTTCCCGGACAGTCGTTCAGTTATCCGATGGAACTGAGGTAAATCTAAATTATGGTAGCAAGATTAAATATCCAAGGAACTTTATTGGTGATACTCGCGAAATCATATTATCGGGAGAAGCGTATTTCGATGTAGCCCATAATCAACAAAAACCCTTTATTGTAAAAACCGGAAAGCTGGATGTTAAAGTTTTAGGAACTGAATTTAATGTCAAAGCATATCCCGATGATAACTTTATTTCAACAACTCTTGTTAAGGGCAGCGTCGCGTTGGAGAAAAACCTGCCGGGTGAGAAACCCAAGAGTATTGAAACAATGATTCCCGGGCAACATATAACTTATAATATTTGTTCTGATAAATTTACTTCAACACAAGGAAGTATTGATAAATATATTGCATGGAAAGAGGGAAGGTTGGTATTTGACAACGAATCAATTACAGATATAGCTGAACAACTTGAAAGAATATTTAATGTTAAAATTGAATTGGATGAGAACGTGAAATACTTAACATATTCCGTTACTTTCTTTAACGATCCTCTTTTCTTAATATTAGATCTAATGAAAGAAACAACACCAATCACATACAAGGTATATCCCAGAAAAAAACAACCTGATGGCACCTTCTCAAAACAAAAGATAAGAATTCAAAAGAGATAAAATAACCTATCAAAAAATTATTGCTTATGAAATGAATAATCAAAACCATTTTAAGACTAAAAACAACAAGGAAGTGCTCCAACACTTCCCTGTCTGTTAAAACATCCTCCCGGTAGAATGGAACCGGGCAATTTCTAATCTTAACAATACAAAAGTATGAAAAAAAACAACTGTTTTCTTTGGGAATGGAATATTCCCGGAATGCAAAAAGTATTAAGAACAATGAAACTAACGATCTTCTTATTACTGATTTCTGTATTAAGTGTGTTTGCCGATAAATCGTATTCGCAAACTCAAATACTTAACCTCAACGTGAACAACAGCACGGTAAAGGAAGTACTTAAAAGTATTGAGGCTCAAAGTGAGTTTTATTTTATGTACAGCGAAAAGCTTGTTGATATAAACAGAGAAGTATCAATTGTCATCAAGGATAAAAGAATTAATGAAGTTCTTGACGAACTTTTTGCCGGGACAAATGTAAGTTATAAGATAAAGGACCGTTTCATCTTACTTACAACGCCAGAAGTAACCGGAAATGATTTAATGGCGCAGCAACAATCGACCGTTTCTGGTCGTGTTACCGACTCCTCCGGAGACCCACTACCCGGAGTAACAGTAATTATCAAAGGCACCAACTCTGGCACTATTACCGGGGGGGACGGAAGCTATTCTCTGTCCAATGTTCCGGCCAATGCAAGCTTGCTATTTTCTTTTGTGGGAATGAAACCCCTGGAAGTAGCCGTTGCAGGGAAAAACAATATTGACGCAATCATGCAGGAAGAAACCATTGGCTTGGAAGAAGTGGTGGCTGTAGGATACGGAGTACAGAAAAAAGCATCTCTTACTGCTGCTATATCAAACATGAAAACAGATGAAATTGAGAGAATACCAACTTCCAACCTCTCGAACGTATTGGCGGGTCGTCTGTCCGGAACTTTTGTGCGTTCAACTACAGGTACTCCAGGTATTTCGTCCGATATCCGTGTCCGGGGTATCGCTTCATGGAACGGGGGCTCCCCAATTTATGTAATTGATGGGGTTGTACGCGATAAGACCAGTTTTGACGCCCTCGATCCCAATGAAGTAGAAGAAATTACCATTTTGAAAGATGCCGCTTCGGCTGCAATTTATGGATCCCGGTCATCGAATGGCGTTATTCTGGTGACAACTAAACGAGGAAGAAGCGGCAAAATGGTTGTAGAGTACAGCTCAATATTTGGAACTGAAAAAACGGGGAAGTTACCGGAGTATATTCCCATGGGAAAAGGCCTTCACATCAGCCAATCGGTGCTGGGTGGTATATCGGAAGAAGAAATTGACTGGGTCTTAAAAAATAACCCTGGAGGCATGAACTATTACAATGCCGCTTACCAGGATCCGACCAATCAAAAACATTCCGTTAGTATTTCAGGTGGCAGCGATAAAGTGACCTATTTTATTGGCGGATCGTATTTTGACGAACATGGATTCTTACCTAATGTCTGGTATAAAAAATATAACCTGAGGAGCAATGTTTCAGTGAATATAACCAAAGACCTGACTGCAGAATTAAGCTTGAGCAACAGTTATGGTACCCGGAACCGGTTTAACTTTACCTATGATTACGGCTCAGCCGACTTAGGTAACCTTTGGGGAAAATTGCTGTACTGGGATGTTTTTGCGCCTGCCTACATTGATGAAAAACCAGTTAATCCCGGATGGTTGGGAAACCCCGTAGAAATGATGAAGAACGGTGGTTACTGGAGAAACAACAACCAGCAAGTCGATGCATTGCTGTCACTGGAGTACAAGCTTCCCTTTGTAAAAGGTCTGTCGGTTAAAGCCGCGTATAGCCGCAATATGAACAACAGTTACGTTAAGAATTTTGCAAAAAAGCAATTGTTGTATAACTTCGAAAGATCAGGCCCAAATAACTTAATGTTTACAGATGTGGTTACAGGTACTTCGATGAGCGGAGATCCTGGAACGGAGTACATTGGCAATGAGTACACAAAATCTGATAACTATCAGTTTAATACACAAATCAATTTCGACAGGCATTTTGGTGATCACTACATTAATGCCATAGCAGTTTATGAGCAATATGAATTTCAGGGGAATTACTTTTCCATGTACCGGTATAATTTCCCGCTTTTCCCGAAAGATCAATTTTTTGCAGCCAGTAAAAATAACAGCGATTGGTCAACCAATGGAAATGAAGGCCAGGATGGTCGTCTATCCTATATAGGCAGGATCAACTATAGCTACGCTGACAAATATTTTTTCTCAACATCAATTCGTCGTGATGGCTCGGTCAAATTTGCGCCCAACAAAAGGTGGGGGTGGTTCCCATCTGCTTCGGCAAGTTGGCTTGTTTCCAATGAAAATTTTTATGAAAATTCCGGATTAGCCAGCGCACTGAATATGCTGAAATTTCGATTTTCATTCGGATCAACCGGTAATGATGGTGTTGGCGGCTGGGGTTGGCTCGAACAGTATAATATTCAGAACAGTTCTTACTATATGGGGAGTGGTGGAGGAACTGCCATGCCAAGACTGGCTTATGGCGGTATCCCGATGGCAGATCTAACTTGGGAAAAATCTCACACATATAATTTAGGCGTCGATTTACAATTGTATCGAAAAATAAACTTCTCTGCTGAATTTTGGAAAAGACACACATTTGATATTTTAGGTGAACGAGTACTGGTGCTGCCCAGTGAGTTTGGCGGATCGTTGCCTAGAACCAATTATGGAGTTGGTAATACTAAAGGGATAGAATTTGAGTTGGGCTACCATGATCAAGTAGGACAAGATTTTAACTATTTTGTGAAAGGAACATTCGGTCTGGCTACATCCGAAGTTATTGAAAAGGATGCCGCTGCAAATGCCCAGCCAATTGATAACCCCGTCGGGAAAACGTATAGTTACGGAACAGGTTACCAGGCAACTGGCATCATTCGCACCCAAGCCGATCTGGACCAGCTTCCTACAGATTACAGAATTTTTGGAGCGACTCCTGAGCTGGGGATGATGAATTTTGCAGACATAAACGGGGCGGATGGAACTCCTGACGGTAAAATCGACAGTTACGACCGTATTATATTAGGGAAATATATGGGCGCCAATAATGCTCCAATTTCCTATGGATTACAGGTTAACTTTGAGTACAAGAATTTTACCGTGGATATGTTGTTTGCCGGGTTAAGTGGATTTAAAATTACTTATAACGACGCCTGGAGCCGCAACTTTGGCGGAGGCGGCAAAATACCGAAATACCACGACGATGCTTGGTCAACTGACAATCCAGACGGATCAACTCCGAAACTTTTCCCATGGGGTGATGCTCGAGCGAATGGGTATACTCAAGCTTCTACATTCAATACGTACGACGGCACTTTCCTGAGGATGAAAAATTTGAACATTGGATACAACATTCCCGCTAATTTGTACAAAAAAATTGGTATTTCGAATGCACAGCTCTTTGTATCCGGAACAAACCTGTTCTACTGGTCGAAGTTTAAATTCTACGATCCTGAAATAAACGGATTTATGAGTTACCCGATTATGAAAACGTACTCTTTGGGATTAAATGTTCAATTCTAATCTTAAAAATGAAAAAAATGAAAAAAACATTGTATATAACCATTATAGCTGTTCTTACAGGGTTTGTCTGGACAGGATGCAATGACGTGCTTGACAAGGAAAACCTGACCGCGGTTAACCCGTCGGATGTTTGGAGTAACGCCAGTATAGCGAGAGCCTATCTGGATAATATTTACGCATCATCCATGCCCGGCAATACGGCTTCCAGTGATAACGGATCGGACGAAGAAGTACCTTACCAGCGTCAAACCAACGGTTGGCTCCGGGGAACAGCTACCTTTGATTCATGGGATAATTTCGGACAGTATAACAACATCCGAACGATCAATATTTTGCTGGACAATATCGACGGCGCTACCTTCGACGATCAGTCAAAATCCTATATTAAAGGACAGGCGTTGTTCTTCAGGGCCTGGTGTTACAACAGCATGGTAAGGGGGTACGGAGGTGTTCCGTTGATCTTGTCCGCCCAAGCGCCAACTGATGATCTGGCAAGTCTGGCCATGCCCCGTAACAAAACCTCAGAATGCGTTACGCAGATTTTAAAAGATTTAGATGACGCTATTGCCCTGTTGCCCGATTCGTGGAGCGGAAATGATGTTGGACGGATCGATAAGGGCGCTGCCATGGCATTTAAAGGCCGGGTGTTGTTGTTCTTTGCAAGCCCTTTGTTCAACGGCCTGGGCGGTGTTGCAACATGGCAAAAAGCTTACGATGCCAACAAAGCGGCCAAAGAATTCCTGGATACCCGTGGAAATGGTTTATACACGCCTTACAGTAAAATATGGGACGACGAACTGAATAAGGAAGTGGTTATGGTCCGACGCTATAATTACCCTCAGGCAACTTATTTCCAAGGTGGGCTCATGCCGCTGAACTGGTCAAAAGACAACGTTGGCTGGGACCGCCCTTCGCTTGAACTGGTCAATGCTTTCCCGATGAAAGATGGTTCAAAATGGAACCCCACCACCATGGCTTATGACACCCTCTTCAAACATCGCGACGACCGTTTTTATGCCAATATTTATTATAACGGCTCTCCAAATCAATACCTTGCGGGCATGCGGGCCGACAATACTTATTTGTGGACTTATTTCAATTCGATATCTAATTATTATGGGAATACCGGCCTTGAAGGGGCTCACAACCAGGTTACCACAGACCCGCTATGGTCGAACTCTAGTTTTTACCGGATCAAAGCAATCGATAAAGACCTTGTACAAGGGACAGTTTATAATGCTGATGTCGATTGGCCTGAGATTCGATATGCCGAAGTGCTAATGAATTATGGTGAGTGTGCCAACGAACTGAATAAAACTGGTGAAGCCCTTGATGTATTGTATAGCATCAGGGAAAGAGCCGGTATTCTTCCTGGAGTAGACAATCACTTCGGGATTATAGCAGCTACCCAGTCTGAAATTCGCCAGGCCTATAAAGACGAACGGTTCGTTGAATTTTGTTTCGAAGGAAAACGGTTTGACGATCTGAGACGATGGAAAATGTTCGACTACATGCGCTCTTTGCCGCAGCGCCATGGAATTGCCATAGAGCTGAAAACCGGAGAAACAGATGTTCAGCCTCTTGATAACATCAATGTGGTTTGGACAAAATTTAAAACTACTGTGATTCCGACCGATCAGGCTGATATTGCAATACAAGATCAATACTACATCTATGGCATTCCTAAATCAAGGCTCGACCGGAATGCTAAATTGGAGCAAAACAACAATTGGGGTGGTTCTTTTGACCCATTGCAGTAGTAAGAATTGATGACAAATCAATAAAAGTCAGAAGGGAGGAATAATTCTTCCTTCCTCCTGACTTCATCATATTTTGAATCTTTTTAACCTGACAGATCAAAGCCAGGTTACTTTTTGAGTCTCTATTGGATTTTTTTAAACACAGGCATTTTAAAACCAACTACCTATGCTACAAAAAAAAACATTTTTAACTGCGTTTGTTCTATGGATTGCTTTTTCATGCATAACAAAGGTTACCATAATTGAAACAAATAATCTTACGCTGGAAATTAATAATACTGGATTTATAACCGGTTTGAGAGATAAACCTGGCGCTAAAGAATATTTCCCTAAAGGAGAATCTGCTCCCCTTTTGCAACTGTACAAAGATTCGCTGTATTTTAAACCTGAATCTTTTCAATATGACCAGGAAACAAACAAAATTTCACTGCAATACCACAATGGCACAAAAGCCCTCATTAAAATTGAAAATAAAAGCGACTATTTAAGGTTCGAACTCCTGTCGGTCGAACCACGAAACGGAATAGAAGCTGTTGTTTGGGGACCTTACCCGACAACGATTCAGGAAAAAATAGGCGAAACCATTGGTGTCGTCCGAAATAAAGAATTTGCCATAGGAGTACAAGGGTTAAACATTAAGACCATTGAAGGCTTACCATATGGAGACAACGCCGGAGGATACTTTATAGACCCGCTTCCCAATCAGCAAGTGCCAGACTCAATCAAAGAAATGATTGGACAGAAGATTGATGTAGATGTGAATGTAACCGGCGATATGCCGGAATATGTCCGGCTCTATCGTGGGACGACAGCCGTCAAAAAAGAGTTTGGCAGTGAAATAAGATTTTTTGCCAGAGATTATCGGTTGCCTCGTGTGATACCGGTTTGGGAAGGGCCAGAGGAATACAAACAGTATGTAGAGCCCATTGATGTTGATTTTATTGGAAGCGCTATTGCTCTGTTTGGCTGCCCCGAAGAAAAAACTCTGGATATTATTGAAAAAATTGAGTTGGGAGAAGGACTCCCCCATCCTGAAATAGATGGTGTGTGGATTAAACGTTCAAAAGTTCCTGGTCAGGCTTATTTACTTAATGAAGGCGACCCGTATAAAAGTATTAAATATGCCAAAGAGTGTGGCTTCAAACTCATCCATTTGGGCGACTTCTTTCAGTCGTGGGGACATTTTGGACTAAAGACAAAACGTTTTCCCAATGGCGCCAACGACATTAGAAAAGCGACTGATTTTGCACGCGAAGAGGGAATCTCATTAGGTGTACATACCCTCACCATGTTTACATCTCCCAATGATCCATATGTATCTCCTTTTCCCAGTGACAGTCTGTGCAAAACCGGGAGTTCCACCATTTCAAAAGGTCTGGGGAGAGACGATACCGAGATCTTCATTAATGATCCAATGTATTTTCGTCATCTTGGACGTACACACACAATAAAAATTGGGAAAGAGTTGATCAATTACCGCGCTGTTTCTTCTGACAAGCCCTGGCGTTTGCTCGATTGTAAAAGAGGGCAGTATGGAACAACAATCGGGGAATATGCACAGGGAACTGCAATTGATAAACTTACCAATAACGTGTATAGCGGATTTTATCCGGACATTCACCTTCAAGATGCTTATGCCCAACGGCTTGCAGAGGTATGTAATGAGACAGGGATTGACCTGATGGATTTTGATGGTTACCCTCATGGTGCTTCATCTCCGACAGGGCACGACCACTATGCCGGAGGTCTTTTTATCGAAACATGGTACAAAAATCTTGACAGGTATCGGTTAACCTGTGGCGCCGGCACTTTTCATTACTATTGGCATATCTATTCATTTATGAACTGGGGAGAACCCTGGTACGATGCATTGCGCGAAAGCCAGGTGAATTACCGGGTTGAAAACCAGAGGTATTTCGACCGCAACCTGATGCCCGGCATGTTAGGTTGGTTTACATTAAATCCGGAGTTCAGGCCTGAAGAGGTGGAGTGGATCCAAGCCCGCAGTGCAGGATTTGATGCAGGCTACTTGCTAAGAGTTGATGAAAGTATTGAAAAAAGCGGATTTAGGGATGAATTGTTTGAGGCAATCAGAGAATGGCAAAAAGCCCGTAATCAGAAGGCATTTACCCCCGAGCAACTGGATCGGCTGAAAAATCCTCAGAATGAATTTCATCTCGAAAAAGTCTCCGATAATCAATGGAATTTGTATTCTGTTGAATTGTTTAGGGATTTTGAGCACAAATTCAGAATGACACAAACCGGCGAGCCTGTTTCCAGTAAATTTGCCTTCGAAAATCATTATGCCGATCAGCCCATCAAATTCTACATCACAGCTTTGCCTGTCGATGGCAACAAGACAGCCACGATTTCAAATCTGACACTTACAATAAACGGTTATCAGTCGATAACAATTAAAAAAACGCTGAAACCCGGAGATCGTGTTATGTGTGATGGAAAATCAATCTGGTTGTGTGATTTTTACTGGAAGAAGTTGGAAGAACTAAAAGTATCCGGTCTTTCATCTTTCCTGAAAGGTCAAAATAAGATGGATGTGACAAGTGATTTTTCAGGAGATAAAGCGCCTGTATTGAAATTCGAATTAAAGGTAATAGGTGATCCTCAACTGGTAGGCAGGTAAACTCCAAGCCTGTATTCCGGATTATCTGATTCAATTCTCTGTAAAAATGCTTTAGATGTGAGTATAAAACAATGTTCAACTTGAATATAAAATAATAAATGAGACAAAAAATTATTTCGGTATTTATAATTCTTTCTGTTTTGATTTTTTTTACAGCACGTACTTCAAACGCTCAATGGGAATTTAGTACGAACTATTTTAAAATCAGCGTTAACAACCGGGGTTTCGTCACCAGCATGAAAAACATCAAGGTGAAACCTTACCGGGAATTTAGTCCCCAAGATAAACCTTCTCCCCTGATGAGCTTGTATAATTATGAGGCCGGAAAATATTTCTATCCTGAAAAGGCTGCTTATTCAAAATCAGAAAAGCTTTTGACTTTAAATTATGGAAATGGATCCGTTGCCTCAATCAAACTGGAACCTATGCAAGATTATTTCAAACTAACATTACTTTCGCTTTCTAACCGGGAGGAAATAACTGACATTCAATGGGGACCAGTACATACTAACATCACTAATCTTTTTGGAGAAATTATAGGAGTGGCGCGTGATACTTCGGAACGGATAAATTATGCAATCGGTCTTTTGGCATTGAATAACATTACCACGGGAGGCCCAGCAAATGCCGAGGCTGATGCTGCGCCCAGTGGTTATATGATTCACTCCCCAGATAAAAGGCGTTTTTCGATACCCGACTCACTAAAAGAAGGAGATGTGTTTACACTGGGCGGCGATGGCCGAAACGATGTGGCTTTTTATTCGCGTCCGGAAGAATACTTCAGGTATGTAACAGGCAACACGGCTACCATTGATACTACCGGTCGGATTTCAATTGCTTACCATGCCCAAGATCGTAGAAAGGAACGCATGGTATTTTTCCCAGAATTGATTACAAAAAATAAAGATCCGCAGGCTCATCAGTTTCTAAAAACCAATGCGCCTACACATCAGGTTACGCAAGCACTTCCTGACGTTGATTATATTGGTTCATCTGTAGCTCTGTGGGGAGCTCCCGACAGTCTGGGGCTTAAAGTTATTGAAAAGATAGTTATAACCGAGGGCTTGCCACATCCGAAAGTCAATGGCAAATGGATAAAAGACCCGGCTGCTTATATTCCTGACGTCGCTTGGTATGGTGTTTACGACAGCTGTATTAGCTATGTTAGTCAGCTTGGGTTTAAAGCCATTCAGGCCGAAGGACTTGGAGAATTTTATCCAAACAGAGCTAACGGAGGACATATTAACTGGGAGGTGCCGTTTTCTGATAAAAAGATCAGTATTAAAGCGTTTACCAGCATTTGTAATGAAGAAGGAATTTTTTTTGGGTTGCATACCTTGAACAATTTTCTACAAAGTAGTGTAAGCAGCGATGTAAGCCCTGTTCCAAATGACAGCTTGTGTGTAATGCTTAGACGCATACTCACAAAAGATATATCAGCCACCGACACCATCATTTATATTGATGACCCGCACTACTTGCACGAATTTGGTGCATGGGAAGGACATGTTACCAATATCATGAAGATTGGCAAAGAGTTGATTTACTACACAGGCATTACGTCTTCAGCCCCATACCGGCTAACCGGGGTAATACGTGGATACTGGAAAACAACTGCCTTGGCACATGCAAAAGGATCATTCGCAGACAAGCTTTTTACAAACTGTTACGGCGGATTGGCTCCGGATATTTATTTGCAGGATAAGCTGGCCGATTATTATGCCCAACTTGCTGATGTAAACGGTATGTTCTATATCGACCTTGATGGAGAAGAAGGTTTTTTGTATCAGGGGCACGGCAATTATGCATACAAACGTTTTTTTAAGCGATTTTTTGAGCAATGTAAACGAAAAGGCATTCCATATATTCGGGTGATGGGCGCCGGTTATACCGAAGGGGCCTGGCATTATCAAAGTGTCCATAACGTAGGAGGTGGTACAAATATGTATTTTATAAAAGACAGGAAGTGGGCGATTGAAGGCAAAGACATCCGGAATCTCAATTATTCGAATTACTTCCCGGCAACTTTTGGCATCACCGAGCCTTTAAAACCTAATTCTACCGTTCAGGAATGGGAAAATCTGGAAGCACTGTCAGTAGGCGTTGGCGTAACCTATATGCTCAATCTTTCTCAACAGTCGGTCGAATCGTGCCCTAAAAAATATGAAATATTTAAAGCAATTCGCATTTGGGAGAACGCCAGAGCAGCTTACGCCTTTTCCCGAGATTTAAAAAAGATACTTTCAGACGAGAAAAGACAATTTCATTTAGAGCAGATAGACAACAATAATTGGCAACTATTTGAAGTAAAATCTTCCGGAAATATTTTCATTTCAAACCTTAAAAGAAATCAGAGACACTAGATATCAGAATTTAACATATCATAATAATTGTATTTATATTAATTAAGATTTCAATATGATGTATAGAGAGCTTATTGAGGTAAAACGTTGGGACGTAAAAAGTACAATAACCGTTATATTCTTATTATTTGGCTTATCCTCCAATGCGCAGTGGATTTTCTCTACCAATTATTTCAAGATTCACATTAGCAACAGGGGCTATATTACTAGCATGAAGAACATCACGGCTGAACCCAATAGGGAATTTAGTCCTCCTGATAAACCTTCGCCGCTTTTGAGTCTCTACGACGGAGAAAAAAAATTATATTATTTCCCGGTGAAGGCTGCTTATGAGGAAACAGACCGGATTGTTTCACTTAATTTCTCAAATGGTTCGGTTGCCAGAATCAGCCTGATCCCGCAGAAGAAGTATTTTAAAATGACGATTCTGTCACTATCCCCGCGTGACGGAATAGAAGCAATTCAGTGGGGCCTTTACCATACCAACATTACCAATCTTTTGGGCGAAATTATTGGGGTAGCCCGCGATACCAGCGAAGCGGTGAATTATGCCATCGGAATGCTCGCCCTGAACGACAACACTTTGGGAGGAACTGCTGAAACCATTGGCGATGCAGCACCTTTCCAGTACATTATTCACAGCCCTGATTCGAAACATCACCCGTTGCCGGACAATCTTTATGAAGGACAAATCTTTACACTTGGCGGGGATGGACACAGTGACGTAGCTTTTTATGCTCACAAAGAACCCTATTACCGGATCATGTATGGCAATGCTGCTATGGTTGATGATAAGGGAAGAATATCAATTGCGTACCAATCCAGAGACCGCACATACGAACGAGAAGTATTGTTCTCTTTGATACCCAACATGCCAGCCAATACGCCAAACCACATTGAGGTTGAACCGATACCGGGGGTTGATTTTGTCGGTTCTTCAGTGGCATTTTGGGGCAGTCCTGACAGCACTGCATTGATGGATGTGATTCAAGAGATTGTCCTTTCAGAAGGGCTTCCCTATCCTTCTATTAACGGAAAGTGGGTAAAAGACCCGGCTGCATTTGTTCCTGATGTGCTGACTTATGGCGGCTTATATGATAGTATTATTCCTTATACCAGGAGGCTGGGATTTAAAACAATCAGTTTGTACGATCAGGGATTTCTCAGGGCCGATCGCGGCAACGAAGGTTATATCGACGGGAGAAACTTTGAAAAGAAACCCATTAAACTAAGTTCGGGAAACGTATCTCACAAAGAGTTTGCCGACATGGCTGCCCAATATGGCATTACCATTGGGCGTACTCCCATCACCACTGCGCTGGCCCCGGGGACAAAAGATGCCAGTCCCGTTCCGAGCGACAGCCTTTGTTATCAGCAAAAGAGGATTTTGGCCAAAAGTATCGGTGCAACAGATACGATTATTATCGTCGATGATCCTACTCATCTAGAAGAAATTGCCAGTTGGGAAGGTCATTGTGCCAACCTGAACATGATAAAAATTGGCAAAGAGCTCATTCATTATCTCGGTGTTTCGAACGAGCCGCCTTACCGTTTACTGAATGTGAAACGTGGGTACTGGAAAACTACTCCGGCGAATCATCAGGCTGGAGATACCCTGTATAAACTTCAGGTTACCATTAATTACGGTTACGACGGGGTGATCCCGAATATCGGGCTTCAGGATAAAATTGCCGAACACTATGCCGACATTTGTTACATTAACGGATTGGCTTACTATGACTTCGATGGTCAGGAGTTTCTTTTCAACAACGGGCACGGTTATTATTCTACGAAACGCTTCTTTCGCAGAATGTTTGAACGGGCAACAGAACTTGGCGTTCCTTATATCCGCTTCACGGGAGCAACCTTGTCTGAAGGATCATGGCATTACCAGAGTATCTGGAATGTAGGTGGCGGTAAAAACCTTTACGATGCTGACACCCGCGAATGGGGCAGCACAACCAGCCAGGGCAAAGACTTACGCGATGTGACATACGCCAATTTCTTCCCGGTGGGTATGGGGGGCAATTTCCCGATTACGGCAAATTCAACGGTTGAACAATATGAGCATATTCAGGCAGTTTCGGTTGGCGTAGGAACAACTTATAGTTTGAAATTAAGCCAGAAAGATGTGGAGAGTTGTGCGCAAAAAGAGGCAATCTTCAAGGTGATCCGGACATGGGAGGACGCCCGCGCGGCCAACGCTTTTCCTCGAAATATTAAGAAACAACTGGCTGATCCGGAGAAAAGCTGGAAACTTGAGACGGAAAAGGATGAAAATACATGGAAACTTTACCAGATGGTTGATGGAAGTAAATCTCAACCGGTTATTCTAAAAAGAGCAGAAGGGTATTAAAATCATCTCTAACAACGAAATGTTATGGCAAGACGACTATTGACCGGTGTTGGATAAATTCAAAGAAAATGAAAAAATATCACGTAACTTCCATTTTAGTTCTCGCTTTTTCCACATTAAGTGCTTTTGCCTCTGAATACCACGTTGCGGTTTTCGGTAAGGATTCAAACAACGGTTCTTTCAGGCATCCGCTCCGAACCATCCAGGCAGCAGCCGATATGGCCATGCCCGGCGATGTGATTACCGTTCACGGCGGCGTTTACCGTGAACAAATAACTCCTCCTCGTGGCGGAAACTCCGATTCGCTGCGGATTGTTTACCAAGCTGCTCCAGACGAAAAGGTTGAAATAAAAGGTTCTGAACTTTTAAAAAACTGGAAAAAAATCGGGAACGATACCTGGGAGGTGAAAATACCAAACAGCTTCTTTGGAAACTTTAACCCGTACAGCGAATTAATCTCTGGAGACTGGTTCTGGCCGACGCCAAAAGACCGCAAATACCACCGAGGAGCAGTATATCTGAATGGCGACTGGCTGATGGAAGCTGCAAAAAAGGGAGAGGTAATGACACCCGCTGATGATAAGAATCCGCTTTGGTGGGGCGAAGTTGATTCGACCACAACAACCATTTGGGCACAGTTCAAAGATGTTGATCCAAACGCTCAAACTGTTGAAATCAATGTCCGGCCAACCGTTTTTTATCCTGACAAGCCGTTCATCAATTTTATAACCGTTCGCGGTTTTACTATGGAACAGGCTGCCACCAATTGGGCTCCTCCAACTGCCGAACAAATGGGATTGATTGGTACGCATTGGAGCCGTGGCTGGATCATTGAAAACAATACCATTCAATATTCGAAATGTGTGGGTATCGCATTGGGTAAATATGGCGACCAATTCGATAACAAAGATACTGAATCAGCTGAAGGCTATGTCGGGACCATCAACCGCGCCTTGGCATTTGGGTGGAACAAAGGAACCATTGGAGGGCACATCGTTCGTAATAATACGATTGCTTATTGCGAGCAAACCGGTATTGTCGGGAGCATGGGCTGTGCCTTCAGCATCATTGAAAAGAACACCATTCACGATATTCACATCAGACGGTTGTTTACTGGGGCTGAGATGGCCGGCATCAAGTTTCATGGAGCTGTTGATGTGCAAATCAGAAACAATCATATTTACCGCACCAACATGGGAGTTTGGCTCGACTGGATGGCCCAGGGAGTGCAGGTGGAAAGCAACTTACTGCACGACAATGGACTTGACCTGTTCCTGGAAGTTAACCATGGCCCCATGCTGGTAAGCAACAATATTATGCTTTCGAAAACCAGTTTGCTGATGAATTCAAGCGGGGCCACTTTCGTTCATAACCTGTTTGCCGGGAAAATGGATGTGGTCAGGTTCGATTCGCGTCTCACTCCTTTACAGGCTCCTCATTCAACTTATGTAACCGCGTTGCATGATAATCCCGGAGGTGACATACAGTTTATCAACAATCTTTTTGTCGACGGGGGAAATGCCAGCCAATACAGTCAGGCGCTTTTGCCTGTGGTATTCGATGGAAATGTTTATACCAAAGGTTCGGTCCGCGCTATTAAAAACACAGAGCAAGAGAAATTTGGCGAAATGAATCATGATGCACAGGAACAAATGAATAAATACAAACTGCAACCGGCCACCGAAGTCAATTTCCTGAATGACAGCCAATTTGACGCTTCTGCAAACTTCATTTTTGAGAGTAATAATGCCTGGTTGGAAATGGCATTCGACAAAAAATGGCTGGACCAGAAACGCGAACTGGTGACTACTGAATCGTTAACACCGGCTATTGTGCCGGGCCTTCAATACGAAAATGTTAATGGATCACCTGTCAGGGTTGAAAAAGACTACTTGGGGAAGCAACGTAAAAAAACTAACCCTTCTCCTGGCCCGTTCGAAATTTCACACTCCGGAAAGCAGAAAATAAAAGTATGGTAACCCAAAATTGATTTTTTATGACAGCTCATATCATCGTATTCTCGTTGGTTTTATTCTTGTTTTTTTCAGTTCAACGAATGAAGCTAAAAAACAACTGGGACCATTCAAGACAAACATTATTGAATATTCCTGTCATATTCCTGTTGCTTCCTCTTGCTTTCCCCGGTGTTACCGTGATTGCTGACTATTTATTTGAAGGTTTTACTGATAATCTGCTTTGGTTTTCAATTTTTTATATCCCGATATTGAGTGTATCTCTCTATTATTTATATCGCAACCTGATCGAAAGAAAGGAATCTTTGATTCAAAATATCTGGACAATCCTGATGGGAGCCGTTTTAATTTGTGCATATGTGTGCGCGATACTCTCAAGCCACCACGAAAGCGGGGCAACTCCTGTTATTACTGATTCAGCTTATTTAATGTTTTACTTTTCTTTTATCAATTTCACACTAATCCTGACTTTTGCAAATCAAGTTAACTCGTTGGTTAATTGTCAATGGACTAAGATTCAACCATGGATCAGGTCTGTGCTGAGCTTTTTTTTATTCATAGTATATGTCGTGATGACAGCAAATACCATAACGGAATCTTTATAAACTGATATTATATTTTCAACAAATGAAAAGAATTAAGTTATTAAACATACCCCTCCTGATTTTAAGCCTGATTGGTTTTAGTTATTCATCCAGTCAAAGTCATACTGAAACGGATAAATATCTGAAGAATCTTTATGGAAAAGTAGTTCCGCAGATCATCTGGTACACCGGAACTGAACAGGATTCATTAAAACCCTTCACGAAAAATGGCCGCCTGAAGACAAGCAACTCAGAATGGTCGTGCTTATTAGTCACTCAACCATCCAATGAGCCTGACGCAGTTGATTTTACAGCTACATTTAAATTAACCAGCGGGAGTGAAAAATCGGCCGCAGTGGCAATATCGTTCGATTTCGACCAATGGAGCACTGAAAATTATGTGCTTGTACCGGCAATCGTGTACAACGGCAACCGGTATCGGTCCATCGGAAACGGGTATAGTCCGGACTATCCCAAAGACATGTATTATAACCCGGATGTGCCGCTGACAATCTCTAACAATCCACGGCTGGCGCTGAACCCGGGTGAGTTATCTAAAATTGATCTTCAGACGACCAATGCTGCAACACCTTCTGCTTGCTTTTATTCCCCTTCGTTAAAAAAAGGATTTATTCTTTTAACCGAACAAGATACCCGTTTGGGAAATTCGGGGATTACCATCCAGGAAAGTCACGACCGGACCAAAGCATCCATAGAAATTACGGCGCCGGCGGTAAGGAAAATGGCCACAGGCTTTGGCGATTTTCACCCGAGCGGCGATCAGGCTGCCAACTGGACAACCGGCGATGAATTGACTCTTCGATTTAGACTATACGCCTTTGACGCCAGTTCCATCCCCGATTTATTAATAAAATTCATAGAGGTGCGTAAATCACTTTCAGGCCCCAACAATCTCCGGAACCTGGTGCCAATGAGTAAGCACCTGGATCTGGCAACTGATATTTGTAGTAATAACTGGATTACCGTTCCGGCCGGCAGTTATTACACGCCTGAAAACGGTCCGCATTTTCAGTTGGGATGGGTAAGCGGGATGATGAACACCTACCCGATGCTGGCTCTGAACGATGCAAAAGAACGTCAGCGTGTTTCTCTTGAGCTGGATTTTGTGGTAAATAAACTGCAGGGCAGAAGCGGATATTTCTATGGTGGCATCACAGCCGAAGGCAAGATCCGCCCTGAAAAAATGCATCCTGATTTTCCAATGGAGCAGGCGATGGTGCGTAAAAACTGCGATGTACTGTTGTGGATGGTCAAACATTTCATGTTGTTTAAAGAACAGGGACATGGCAATCAAATCAAACCCGAATGGGAAAAATCGGCACAGCAACTGGCAGAAGCATTTGTGGCTACCTGGAAAAAAAATGGTCAGTTTGGGCAGTACATTGTACCTGAGAACGGTGAAATTGCTGTATTCAACTCCACAGCCGGAGCGATTGCCCCCGCTGGATTAGCGTTGGCATCGGTTTATTTCGGCGAAAATGAATATTTGAAAGCTGCCAGTGAAGCTGCTGATTATTATTACCACCGTGATGTGGTACAACAAGGGCTGACTGGCGGACACTGTGGCGACATTTCACAGGATGCCGATTCTGAGTCCTGCTTTGGTTTTCTCGAATCGCTCATGGCAATGTACAATGTAACTGGAGACAAACAATGGCTTGAAAAAGCCAAAGTACAGGCGGCCTTGTGTTCCACCTGGGCAATTTCGTACGATATCAAATTCCCTCCCGAAAGCCAGATCGGTAAATTGAAATCAAATATGTCAGGGGCCATTTGGGCCAGTATTCAAAACAAGCATGCTGCACCGGGAATCTGCACGGCTTCGGGCGATTATCTGTTTAAATTATATCGTGCCACAGGCGACCGGCTGTATGCCGACCTGATCCGAGATATTCAGCATGCCCATACAGAAGCCGTTGATATGCCCAATCATCGTACCACCAATTATGGCTTCGGTACCTCGATGGAGCGCATCCAACCGTCCGATGCAGAAGGAAAAGGAAGTATCGGAAACTATATTCATACCCGCAATTCATGGACTGAAACAAACGGGATGCTGATGGATTTAGAACTTCCTGGAATTTACCTTCAAACCGATAACGACGAAATGTATATTTTCGACCATGTTGAAGCCAAAGTGCTAAAACGTTCAGGAGATAAAATCATTCTCTCTGTTACCAACAAAACACCCTATGATGCCAAGGTTTCTGTTTTTGCAGAATCTTCTATTGACACAAAAAAGCCGATAAGCTATACCGCATTTGTGAAATGGCCGAAAGTAGACGTAAGATCCAGAGAATCAAAGACGGTTACCGTTCTGAGAAACGGACAGATTATCCCTAATTGAAAAGAATTAACCTAACATAAGACAATAATGTACTGCACTAAGTTACTTTCTATTTTGATCCTTATACTCCTGACTTTTACAGGAAGAGGGCAAGAGCAACCAAAAGATTGGCTCATTGATAACTCAGGATATAAATCTACAGTTGAGAATGACGGGAATGGAAAAGACCTTGTATTGTCCAACGGCTTGGTAAAACGGGTTTTTCGCCTGCAACCCAATGTGGCCTGTACGGGTTATGAAAATCTAAGCAACGGGCAGCAATTGCTCCGTGCCGTAAAACCCGAGGCCGTTTTAGTCATTGATGGCGAGAAATACCATGTTGGCGGGCTCTACGGGCAGAAGGAGCAAGCCTATTTGCTGCCCGAATGGGTAGATTCGTTTACTGCGAATGAACATGATTTTCAATTAAAATCCCATTCAGTTTCTGAAGTAAAACCTTTTATCAACTGGAAGAAAACCTTTTGGGCCAGGAATACGCAGCCTGCCCGGGGAAAAGTGCTGACTATGGCCTATATTTCCAAGGCACTGAAAGGTATTGAGGTAAATGTAAACTACGAATTATACGACGGTATTCCCTTGATTGTAAAATCGCTCACCATCAAGAATAATACCGACAAATCAGTGGTAGTCAACAGGGTGATTAACGAAGTTTTAGCCATCGTGGAAGAGGAAAGCGCAGTGGTTGGTTCACCGGAACAAATGAAAAAACAACATGGCATTTACTTCGAAACCAATTATGCCTTCAACAACGCCATGCGCTACGACATCAGCGACCAAACCACACACTGGAAGGTTGATTCAACATATACTTCGCAGGTAAACTACAACTACCAGACACCTTGCCTGCTTGAAGTCTATCCCGAAAAAGTAAGCGCAGTTGAACTCCACCCCGGCGAGAAATTTAACTCTGTCCGCACACACGAGTTATTGCTCGATAGTTACGACCGCGAGCGCCGGGGGCTGGCTATCCGCCAGATGTATGCAACCGTCGCCCCATGGACCAACCAGAACCCGATATTCATGCATCTGGTAAGCCGTAACGACGAGCAGGTAAAAACAGCCATCGAACAGTGTGCCGAAACGGGGTACGAAGCTTTGATATTGAGCTTTGGCAGCCATTGCAATATGGAGGACACCACGACTGCAAACATTCAAAAGTGGAAAGACCTGGCCGATCTGGCACACAGCAAAGGGATCAAAATCGGCAGTTATTCCTTGTTCAGTTCCAGAAGGATCAGCGACGAGCATGATGTGATCGATCCGGTCACAGGGAAACCCAATGCCGCCGCTTTTTTTGGTCATGCTCCCTGCCTTGGCAGCAACTGGGGACTGGCATATATCAATAAACTGAAGTATTTCATGTCGCAAACCGGCTTCGATATTTTTGAAAATGATGGCCCTTACCCGGGCGATGTGTGCGCTTCAACCACACATCCCGGGCATGCAAACTTGGACGACTCGCAATGGCGACAGATGGAGCTGCAAAAAGAACTGTACCGCTGGTGTAGCGAGAATGGCATTTATGTAAATGCTCCGGATTGGTACTTTCTGGATGGGACGAATAAAATTGCATTAGGTTATCGTGAAGTGAATTTTTCGCTTCCGCGCGATCAGCAAAAAATTTTGAACCGACAAAATATTTACGATGGAACCTGGGAAAAGACACCTTCGATGGGCTGGGGTTTTGTGCCCTTAACCCGTTATCAGGGGGGTGGAGAAGAAGCTGTCTTGGAGCCGCTTGAACGGCATCTGGATGACTATAAACAACTCATGATGCAGTATTATGGCGCCGGAGTACAGGCATGTTACCGTGGTCCCCGTTTGTACGATACCGAAAAAACCAAACAAGTAGTTACTGAAACGATTAATTGGTACAAGCAGCACCGTGAAATCCTGAATTCCGACATTATACACCTCCGGCGTGCCGACGGGCGTGATTGGGATGGTTTATTGCATGTTGACCCGGCAGGAAAGGAAAAAGGTTTACTCATGCTTTTCAATCCACTTGAT
>JAFGVG010000329.1 GCA_016938095.1 Bacteroidales bacterium | reverse complement strand
CCATGACGGCCATAGAGTGCCTGCAACAGGTCAGATTGTTCGGTTTTGGTCGGCAGGCCTGTTGAAGGGCCGCCCCGCTGCACATCTACCACTACCAATGGCAGCTCGGTTATCACAGCCAGTCCAAGTCCTTCGCTTTTTAACGATAAACCGGGTCCGGAGGTAGATGATACACCCAGGCAACCGGCAAACGAAGCACCAATGGCAGAACATACCCCTGCAATTTCATCTTCGGCCTGGAAAACAATAGCGCCCAGGTTTTTCAGTTTGGCCAGTTCCTGCAATATTTCAGAAGCCGGGGTAATGGGGTACGATCCCAGGAAGAGTGTTCGCCCTGCCTTTTCTGCGGCGGCAAGTAAACCCCATGCTATGGCAATGTTACCGGTTATGTTACGATAGAGCCCGGCTCCCCGTTCGGCAGGTTTAACCTGGTAAGTTGCTTCAATGGCTTCAATGGTTTCGGCATAGTTGTATCCGGCGTGCAATACCTCCAGGTTGGCTTCCACCAGTTCGGGCTTGTTTTTGAAACGTTCCCGGAGGAATTTTTCACCGATGGATATATCGCGATTGAACAACCAGAAAAGAATTCCAGCAACAAACTGGTTTTTGGTTTTATCGGCCGTTTTGGGCGGGAGCCCGAATTTTTTGATAACGTCGCGCGTCATGTCGGTAATGGGCGCCTTCACTACATTGTAATCCTCGAGAGATCCGTCTTCAAGGGGGTCCTCGACATAATCGGCCAGTTTATAATGACGGGAATCGAAGTTGTCGATATCCACTATTATGGTTGCTCCGGGCCTTATCCACTTCATATTGGCTTTGAGTGCAGCAGGGTTCATGGCTACCAGCACATCTGCATGATCGCCGGGTGTTTGCACTTCCTTGTGGCCAATGTGTACCTGGAATCCCGAAACGCCAGCGACAGTCCCTTGTGGCGCTCTTATTTCAGCCGGATAATCGGGGAAGGTGGCCAGGTCATTGCCAAGAAAAGCCGATGTGTCGGAAAATTGCGCCCCGGTGAGCTGAATACCGTCACCGGAATCGCCTGCAAACTTGACTACAACATCTTCACGCTCAATAATTTTAACTCTTTTCTTCATGATGTATCATCAGAATTGTAACCGCAATGTTATATAATTCCAAGGAAACAAGCCATGACAGAAACAGGCAAATTACCGGTTTATGATTTAAATCAGATGCAGGGATAACGAATGTCAGGATTTCGGGGTGCAATTATGTGAACTGGTGATTTTTGATTCGGGAAATCAAACGTATATTTGCAGTGTAAATGTAAATGAAGTATGGCTTTGATCAAATCTGTCAGGGGATTTACGCCTAGGTTTGGGAAAGATTGTTTTATTACCGAAAATGCTGTGATTGTAGGTGATGTTGTGGCAGGTGACAATTGCAGCTTCTGGTTTAACGTGGTGGTGCGCGGAGACGTCAATTCAATACGCTTAGGCAATAAGGTAAACATACAGGACGGAACGGTATTGCATTGTCTTTACCAACGTTCGGTGATTGAAATAGGCAACAATGTTTCCATCGGTCACAATGTGGTCATTCACGGAGCCCGTATTATGGACAATGTGTTGGTGGGAATGGGCTCGGTTATTCTGGACAATGCCGAAATTGGTGAAAACTCCATTATTGCAGCCGGTTCGGTGGTGCTTACAGGGACTAAGGTAGAACCCGGCAGTATTTATGCGGGAGTGCCGGCCAGGCGTGTTAAAGACGTCGATCCCCAACAGACATCTGAAATGATCAACCGCATTGCTGATGATTACATTATGTACGCGGGGTGGTACCGTTAGGGAAGAGCTGTTAGCCATTAGCTGTTAGCTGTTAGCTGTCTGCCCGCCGTAGCTTTAGCAAAGGAGGGTTAGCCGTTAGCTTTTAGCTATTAGCCAAAAGCCAATGGCCAATAGCCAAAAACCAAAAGCCAAGAGCTACTTCCACAAGTTGATTTTTTCCAACTGAATGCTTTCTTCGAAAAACAGCCTGGAAATTACCTGGAATGAATCGGTGAAGTCCGAAACATAAAACTTGTGCACAGGGCCGGGTGTGCTGTTCAGCAAATTATTTGCCTCAAGCAACGAGCGCAGTTGATTGGCCACTATCCGGGACGAATCAATCACATCCACTTTAAAATTGAAAAATTTGTTGATCTGGTTTTTGATGATGGGGTAATGTGTACATCCCAGTATTAACGCATCGATTTGTGAGAATTCGGGCTTTGAAAGGTAACTCCGGATGATGGCATTGCTGATATCGTCGAAAATAAATCCTTCCTCGATCATGGGAACCAGCATGGGCGTAGCCAGTGACGTAACAGTTAAATGCGGGTTGCGGGCGATTATTTTGCCAACATAAGTACCGCTGTTGACCGTTCCTTTGGTGCCAATTACGCCAATGCGCTTGTAATTGGGGTTTGAAACAACATATTCAACCACCGGGCTGATCACATCCAACACCAGGGCTTTGTCGCCAGCCTCGGCCTTAATAGCATCGTAAGCATTGGCCGATGCAGTGTTGCATGCAACTACGATTACCTTGCACTGTTGTTCGAGCAGGTATTGGGTAATGCGTGCCGAATAGGCCATGATGGTTTCCTTCGACTTGTCGCCATAGGGCAGGTGGGCGGTATCGCCAAAATAAATGAGGTTTTCATTAGGCAGTAACTGCCGGATTCCGTTGGCAACAGTTAATCCTCCCACACCCGAATCGAAAACGCCAATGGGTTGGCTCGATAAATTGTTCATGGCAAAGAAAAACCAAATATAATAAAAAAGGGCTCCGGTATCTGACAGAAACCGGAACCCTCTGATAAAAAGTTTATATGAGTTTGTTTTACTTCAGTCCGAGTTTTGCTTTAACAAGCGGTAAAATATCCTGCGATTCGGGTGCGGTGTAAACAATCATGCCGCCGGCTGTGTCAAAAATATAGGTGAATCCGTTTTCAGCAGCCACATCATTAACGGCCTTGATAGCTTTGTCCTGAATGGGCTGGAACAGTTCGGTACGCTTTTGGGCAATAGATTGTTCTGCCTGTTGACGGAAGGTTTCCATGCGCTGCTGAAGGGTTTGCAATTCCTCTTCCTTGGTGCGTAGGATCAACTGACTGGAATTTGGATCATTGGCCAGCTTAACATAGTCTTCGTACTTCTTGTTAAACTCAACCTGAATCTCTTCGAGCGTTGTTTGCATAGCCTGTGCCTCACGTTCAATCTGCTTCTGGGCGGTGTCGCTTTCGGGCATAGCGGCGAAAACTGCACGACTGTCAATATGCCCTAATTTAATTGTATTCTGGGCGGCTACATTTCCGGAAATAAAAAACAAACAGGTAAATACCAGTGTGGCAAGTAATTTTTTCATCTTTTTAATTTTTTAGCGCAACAAATGTAAACAATTAATTCTTATATCCTAATTTCTGCAAAACCTCATCGCTGATATCGTACCTGGGATTGGTATAGATAAGGGAGGCCCCGCTCGAGGTATCGAAAATGGCAGCATAACCGTTTTCAGTGGCAATATCCTTGATGGCTTTGTAGATATCATCCTGAATGGGTTGAATGAGTTCCTGCCTTTTTTTGAATAAAGCACCTTCCTGGCCGAAGTAGTTTTTCTGCAACTCCTTGACTTCTTTTTCACGGTTAACAATGGCTTCTTCGCGCTGACGCCGCATATCTTCGGCCAACAGCACTCTTTCGGCCTGGTAATCCTTGTACATTTTTTCTATTTCGGCATATTTTACTTCCACTTCTTTCTGCCATTCCTCCGATACTTTATCGAGTTGTTCCTGGGCAGCTTTGTAATTGGGTATGTTGTTCAGAATATAATCGGTGTCAACAAAAGCATATTTCTGGGCTATGGACAGTCCCAACGAAAATACTAATCCCGTTATCAGCAAAATTATTCGTTTCATGGTCGGTAATTTTAGTTTTTTATATGGTATAATTCAAATAAGGGTATATCAAATACAATACCAAAAAATTTGTTTAAAACTGCTGACCCATGGTAAAATGTATTTCGCCACCGTTGTATCCTCTTCTGAGTTTGTCGGAGGTGATATCGCGGTTTGGCAGGTCAAACCCGAAGCCCCAGTCGATGCCCAGCATACCAAACATGGGCAGGAATGCGCGTAAGCCTACACCTGCCGAACGTTTAACACTGAAAGGGTTGAATTTTTCGATATCCGACCAGGCATTACCGCCTTCGAGAAATACCAGACCGTATATGGTGGCTGATGGATTGGGCGAGAAAAGGTATCGTAATTCCAGGGTGTATTTCGAGTAAACATTGCCATTATCGTACGAAATGCTGGAACCTTGCGCTTCTGTTGCTTTTGGGGTAAGGGATCCGTCGGCATAACCACGCAGGGCAACAATGTCTGTCCCATATAGGTTATAGCTCATCATGCCGCTACCGCCAACATCAAACTTTTCAAAAGGTGAAGTACCGATGTCGCGGTTGTAAAAACCCAGGTAACCGAATTCGGCTTTGGCCATCAGCACAAATTCACTCACCAGCTTGGTATACCAGGCGCCT
>JAFGVG010000328.1 GCA_016938095.1 Bacteroidales bacterium | reverse complement strand
GACATTATCTTTGATTATAATTTACAATGGCCTAAATTGCTCCATTGTCAGCCGCAAAATTGGTAAAAAAAATGACTTATGAAACGTCTGGTGTTATTTTTTTCAGCCCTTGCGTTATACCTGTATTCCATTGGCCAACAACAAGACAATGAATCGCCTCCTTTTCTGGGTATTATAATCAGCGAAATTATGGCAGACCCTGATCCTGTTGTTTCACTTCCCAACGCAGAATACATTGAGTTGCACAACCGCGGAAATGTAAGTTACGAACTTACAGCATGCGTTCTTACAATAGGAAAATACAACAAAACCCTCGACAGCATCAGGATAATGCCAGGTGATTACCTGATTGTATGCGACAGCATATACAAACCGTATTTTCTGCCTTACGGTAAAACACTAACCCTGGCTTCCATGCCCGTCCTCAATAATAACGGACAAACCATCACCCTGAGCACTCCCAAAGGGAATGTAATCCATAGTGTATGTTACTCCCCCGACTGGTACCGCGCAGACGAAACCTCAACAGGTGGCTGGTCGCTCGAAATCATTGATCCCGATAATCCCTGTTCAGGTGCTTCCAACTGGCGTTCCTCAAAAGATCCTCTTGGCGGAACACCCGGACGCCTGAATTCGGTTGATGACAACAATCCCGATGCGCAATCCCCCTTGTTGCTCCGGGCAACCATGCCCGACCCTGCTTCAGTGTTGCTGCACTTCAGTGAGCCCATGGATCCCGGACAGCTTTCTTCGGATGAACTGTATTCGGTGAACAATGGCCTACTGCAACCAAAAACGGTTTTGCCCGCCTATCCGGTATTTAACCGTGTGACCCTCCATTACCCATTGCCCTTTCAGCAGGGAACAACCTATACAGTGACCGTTCTGAACACGGTAAAAGACTGTGCAGGAAACACCCTGGCTTCCCCGGCATTTGTTCCGTTTGCCCTTGCTGTTCCCCCGGCTGTGAACGATCTGGTGATAAATGAAATCTTATTTGACACACCTCCGGGAATAGCCGAATTCATAGAATTTTGCAACACATCGGACAAAGTATTGGATTTGTCAGCCTTTTACTTGTGCCTATCTGACAGGCTAACCGGAAAAGTCATGGAGCAGGTTAATTTTCGTAACACACCCTGCCTGATATTCCCCGATGAGACCATTGTCGTTACGCGTTCTGTAAGTCAGTTACCCGCCATCAGTAAAAAGGCAAACCCCGCAAACCTGATCGAACATCCCGGCCTCTTCCCTCTTCCCAATGGTGGCAGTGTAATTGCCTTAACCGACACACTGGGGAATGTCATTGACGAGGCCTTTTACAGTCCGGACAGGCATAACCCCCTGCTTTCCGATTTAAAAGGCGTATCGCTTGAAAAGACAAACCCGCAGTTGCCGGCAAATGATGATAATTCATGGCTATCGGCTGCAGCATCTGCAGGTTATTCAACACCGGGATTGCCGAATTCGCAATTAACCGACCCGTTGGGCTCTTTTGAAGTCAGTGTTAATCCTGATTTTTTTTCACCCGATAACGATGGAGTCGATGATCAGGCAGTTCTTCATGTGCTGACCAGTAATCCCGGCTGGATAGCCACCATTACAATATACAACACAACCGGTAAACGCATACGCGATCTGGCGGTAAATACGCTGATGGGAACCGACGAGCAGTTTACCTGGGACGGCACCTATACTGACGGGAATCATGCGGAAACAGGCCTTTATATTATTAATGTGAATATGTTTTCACCATCAGGTGCAACTAAAAATTTCAGGAAAGTCATCCCCCTCGTGCAAAAATAAAGGTTAAAATCACTAATTTCACCTGAAATAAAAACCTGTCACTTCATAATTCCGTATTAAAAACAAACTGTTTTATGATGATCGCTAAAGAATACCAGGATAATTCCCTGATGATATACAAGGGAGCTTTTACCGTCAACCTGATTTCCATTCTCGGTAATCAAATCCGGCTGCTTCCTGAAATCGACTTTAAATTAGTGCAGAAGATCTTCCGGATTTTTATGGAATTAACACAGAATGTATCCTACTATTCTGCTGAAGTGGTTGAGGTAAAAAGCGGAGTGGCCTGCGGAAACGGATGGGTTTCCATCCAGGAATTCCCTGATTATTTTCAGATTACTACCGGAAATAGGATCAGGCATGAACACGGGCCCAAACTTATTTCCTATTGTAAAGAGATTAACTCCTTTAATGAAACACAGCTTCGAAAGCTTAAGCGCGATATCCGTTCCCAGGCGCTGGAAAGAGACACCGGGGCACAAATAGGTCTGATTCAAACCAGTATCATCAGCGGTAACAAACTCGACTTTAAAATACTGTCGGATGAGAGTGATTTTGATTTCTTTATTATCAGTACCCGAACCAGTAAGGAAGTCACAGCAACCGAAGATTAACCCATTTTAGCTTTCAGGAATTCGCGATTCAGGCGGGCAATATGTGAAATAGAAATTTGCTTTGGACATTCTGCCTCGCAGGCTCCTGTGTTCGTACAATTTCCAAACCCCAGTGCGTCCATCTCGGCAACCATATTAATGGCTCTTTGCCTGGCCTCAAGCTTTCCCTGTGGTAGCAGGGCAAATTGAGAAACCTTGGCAGCCACAAAAAGCATGGCTGAAGCATTTTTGCAGGCAGCAACACAAGCACCGCATCCAATGCATGCTGCTGCATCCATTGCGGTTTCAGCATCGGCATGGGGAACGGGAATAGTATTGGCATCCGGCACTCCTCCTGTACTGACTGAAATATACCCGCCAGCCTGTATGATTTTGTCAAACGCCGAACGGTCAACCACAAGATCGCGGATTATCGGGAAAGGCCGGGCACGCCAGGGTTCAACAATAATGGTATCCTTGTCTTTGAATTTCCGCATGTGTAACTGGCAGGCGGTAACGCCTGAGTCGGGACCATGTGGTCTGCCATTGATGTACAGGCTGCATGCACCACAAATTCCTTCGCGGCAATCGTGGTCGAAACATATTGGAACAGCTACCTTGTCAATCAGTTGCTGGTTAAGAAGATCAAGCATTTCCAGAAAAGAACAATCAGGGGATATCCCTGAAACGCTATATGTTTCAAACCTACCACGGGCTGTAGCGTTCTCCTGACGCCAGATTTTCAGCGTAAAATCCATGTTGCTTATATTTTGTAATTGCGGGTTTGTACCTTAATATTCTCGTAAACGAGGGGCTCTTTATTTAATACGGGTTCCTTCCCAGGGCCTGCGTATTCCCATGCACTTACAAACATGAACCCGTCGTCATTTCTGGTAGCTTCTCCTTCGGGCGTCTGGAATTCATCCCTGAAATGCCCGCCACACGATTCTTCACGCTGCAGGGCATCCCGGGCCATCAGTTCTCCTGTTTCGATAAAATCGGCTACACGCGATGCTTTCTCCAGCTCCGGATTCATCTCATCCATACCTCCGGGAATCCGGACATCGGACCAGAACTCTTCGTGCAACTGCGCAAATTCGTTAATAGCATGCATAAGTCCTTCGCGGTTACGGGCCATGCCAACCCAATCCCAAAGTCTGTGCCCAAATTTCCGGTGCAACTGATCTACAGATTGCTTCCCTTTCACCTGTAACAGTTTATTCAGTCTTTCTCTCACCTGGTCTTCGGTTGAAGCAAATGCATCATGGGTAACCGGTATCCGTGGCGTTAGAATATCCGCTGCAAGATAATTCTGAATGGTATAGGGAAGAATGAAATAACCGTCAGCCAGACCCTGCATCAATGCCGATGCTCCCAGGCGGTTAGCACCGTGATCGGAGAAATTGCATTCGCCAATTGCAAATAACCCGGGTATGGTGGTCATCAGTTCATAATCCACCCACAATCCTCCCATGCAGTAATGGATAGCCGGATATATCATCATGGGACTTTCATAGGGATTTTCATCCACTATTTTTTCATACATCTGAAACAGGTTTCCATAACGCTCCTCGATTACGTGTTTTCCTAGCCTGTTTATGGAATCTTTAAAGTCGAGATACACGGCACGTCCGCTTCCAACGCCAAAACCTGCGTCACATCTTTCTTTGGCAGCCCTGGAGGCTACATCGCGGGGAACCAGATTTCCGAAAGCCGGATACCTGCGTTCGAGATAGTAATCGCGATCTTCCTCGGCTATATCCTGTGGCTTCATCGTCCCGTTGCGTAATGCTTCTGCGTCTTCCTTCCGTGCCGGCACCCAAATACGCCCGTCGTTTCTGAGGCTCTCGCTCATCAGGGTCAACTTCGACTGGTAATCGCCGTGCACAGGAATACAGGTAGGATGTATCTGAACAAAGGCCGGATTGGCATAACAGGCACCTCTTTTGTACACCTGCCATGCTGCACTGCCATTCGACCCCATGGCATTGGTCGACAGGAAAAAAGCCCTGCCGTAACCACCGGTAGCCAGCACCACTGCGTGTCCGAAATGTCTTTCGATTTTGCCGGTCACCAGGTTTCGGGTAATAATGCCACGGGCTTTACCATCGATAATAACCAGGTCGAGCATTTCGGTTCGCGGAAACAGTTTGACTTTACCTGATTTCACCTGGCGCATCATGGCGCTGTATGCCCCCAGCAAAAGCTGTTGACCGGTTTGCCCTCTGGCGTAAAAGGTACGCGATACCTGCGCTCCGCCAAAAGAACGGTTATCAAGCAATCCGCCGTATTCACGTGCAAAAGGAACGCCCTGGGCCACACACTGGTCAATGATATTCCCGCTTACCTCAGCCAGCCGGTAAACATTTGCTTCGCGTGCACGATAGTCACCCCCCTTTATGGTATCGTAGTATAACCTGTAAACACTGTCACCATCGTTGGGGTAGTTTTTGGCTGCATTAATACCGCCTTGCGCGGCAATACTATGAGCACGCCGCGGACTGTCCTGGTAGCAAAACGCTTTTACATTGAATCCGAGTTCACCCAGGCTCGCGGCTGCCGATGCACCGGCAAGCCCGGTGCCCACTACTATGATATCAAGTTTCCGCTTGTTGGCCGGATTAACCAGCTTTTGCGATGCCTTGTATTGCGTCCATTTTTCGGCCAGCGGACCTGCCGGAATTCGTGGATCGAGCTTTGTCATGGCTTATAATTCATTTTTTACATCCAGAAATAAATATATACCGGTATCAGGGCAAATCCGGCAGTTACAATTACCGTATAGCCTATGCCAAGTGCTTTGATCACCGGCGTATAAGCTTTGTGATTAATTCCGAGCGACTGAAAGGCCGATTGAAAACCATGCAGCAGATGGAACGACAGAAACAGAAAAGCAGTAAGATAAAAAACAACCACCCACCCTATTTTAAACTTTTCCATGACCAGGATGCCCAGATCGTGATACTCCTTCCCATCGTAATATACCAACGGAACCTCACCGAATATTTTTGCCTTGAGGTAAAAGTCAAACAGATGAATGACAAGAAAAACCCCGATAATCACAGCTGTATGGATCAT
>JAFGVG010000327.1 GCA_016938095.1 Bacteroidales bacterium | reverse complement strand
TTTAACAAGAAGGCCATAACCTTCGACCTTAACAATCCCAAAGGACCCGATGATAAATTCTGGTCGAAGCTCGTTGACCTTGCCTACGATATTTCAGATGTGCTCAGTGACCTCAATAGCCAAAACGGAGGAAGTAAAACAGCCCGTGAATGTCCGGCCGTTTTTCTGGCCGAAACCACATTCGACCAAACCGAAAACCGCGATATGCTCCGGCGCGAACTACAGCATTTGGGCTACCGCATTTTACCATTACTCCCCATCCCCGACGAGGCCGAAAAAGCCAAACAGGCCATTGAGCAATGTCTGAAACAGTCGGTGGTAACCATTCACCTGCTGGGTGCCTGGTACGGCGATTTTGTCAAAAATTCCAAACTGTCCTTTATAGATTTTCAGATCAAAACCGTCAAAGACTACCTGGCATCCAAAGAAGTCACCCAAAAGCCTTACCAGTTTATCTGGATACCCAACGACATCAAACCTACCGATCAGCGGCAGGCCCTATACCTCAAGCGTATAAAACGCGACGAAGCACAGTACCTTACCGAAATAGTGGAAACACCGTTTGAGGTATTCAAAACCATTCTCAACAAGCGGTTGGATGAGCTGACGAATCCGCAGGCAAAACCCCTGGCCGAAAAAAACAAGCTCTATGTGATTTACGAGAAATCATCAGCCCCCAACATGGTTGAGTATAAAGATGTTTTCCGCTCACGCGGCTTTGAAGTGCTTGAACAAAGTCCCAACGGGAACGATACCCTGCCGCTTACCGAGCATATCAACAACCTGCTTGCTGCTGATGCAGTATTGGTTTACAAAGGCGAAAGCACCATGGACTGGTTAAACAGCAAGCTACGCGACCTGGTGAAAGCCCCCGGATTTGGGAAAAGCAAGCCTTTCAGGGCTGTGGAAATCATATCGAAGCAGAAAACAGCAGATAAATCATTGCTTTTCCTTAAAAATGTGCCCGTTAACTGGGACGAAGAAATCAATCATGAGGTGATTAATCATTTTTTAGATCATTTGGCAAAGAAATGACAGAGAACCCGATACGAAATATAAAAACAAGTACCTTAACGCTGGCCAATCCTTTTCCGGGGCTGAGGCCTTTCAGCGTTGAAGAAAGCCATTTGTTCTTTGGAAGGGAAGGTCAATGTGAAACTGTGCTGGGATATCTTGCCCGTAACCGGTTTGCTGCCGTTACAGGGGCTTCGGGCAGCGGAAAATCGTCACTCATCTATTGCGGGCTGATTCCTGCCCTTTATGGCGGCTTTATTTCCGATGCCGGATCGCGATGGCGGATTATCACCACCCGCCCCGGAAACAGTCCCGTTGAAAACCTCGCCGAAGCCATTTCTGCAAGTGAACGGCCCGGTAAAACCGATGAGGAGATTATCCTCGACAAACAGATTATTTATACCATTTTACGCCGCAGCTCATTTGGGCTGGTGAATGCGGTCCGCCAGATCAAGCTGGCCAAAGGTGAAAACATACTGCTGATACTCGACCAGTTTGAGGAACTTTTTCGTTACAAGGAGAGTCGGAAAGACATCACCGTGCTTAACGAAACGGAAGCCTATATTAAAATGCTGGTGAATGCCATAAAACAAAAAGACCAGCCCATATATGTAGTGCTTACCATGCGGTCCGATTTTATTGGCGAGTGTTCGCAGTTTCAGGAACTCACCCGGTTGATCAACAAAAGCAATTTCCTGATTCCGCAGATGACACGCGACGATTTCAGGGAAGCCATCACCGGTCCGCTTGCCGTTGGCGGCGCCGAAATCGACCCCCAGCTGCTGCAGCACCTGCTGAATTCAATTGAGGACAAAAACGACCAGTTACCCGTACTGCAACATGTGATGATGCGTACCTGGGAATTCTGGACCCGTAACAACGAGCCCAACGCTCCCTTGCGCATGCGCGACTACGAAGTGGCCGGACGAATTGAGAACGCCCTGTCGATGCATGCCAATGAAGCCTATGATGAACTGACCGACGAGGGCAAGGTGATTTGTAAAGCCATGTTCCGTTGCCTTACCGAAAAAGGCCCCGACAACAAAGGAACCCGCCACCCGGCCACCATTAAACACATTGCCGAAATTGCCCAGGTGCCCGACGAAAAGGTGATTGACGTGGTGAACAAATTCCGCGCAAAAGGCCGTTCGTTCCTGACACCCGGCGAAGAGGTCTTTATCGACAGCGATACCGTAATCGATATCTCCCATGAAAGCCTCATGCGCATATGGGACAAGCTGAAAGCATGGGTCGACGAAGAATTCTCGTCGGTGCAGATGTACCTCAGACTGGCCGAAGCCTCCTCGCAATACCAGGTAGGAAAAACGGGCCTTTGGCGTCCGCCCGACCTCCAGCTGGCGCTGAACTGGAAAAAAACCCAGAAACCAACACTGGCCTGGGCTAAAAAGTACAATCCCGCTTTCGAAAAGGTGATGGTGTTTCTCGATGCCAGCGAAAAGAAATACCAGCAGGAAGAGCAAAACAAGGTCCGGCTGCAACGCATGGAACTTAATCGTACCCGTAAGTTTGCCTCTACCATGCTTATTGCAGCTGTCGCCTTTCTTTTCATTTCGGTATGGGGCTTCCAGCAACGCGGTGAGGCAATCAAACAGGCAAGAGAGGCAGAATCGTCGCGCGATGAAGCCGAATTCCGTAAGAAAGAAGCCGACAGCCTTCGCGGTCTGGCCGAAAACAGGGCTACACTGGCTGAATTTCAGGAATTGATTGCCCAAATGGATGCCGACTCGGCCGAAAAGGAACGCACCATGGCCTTCCTGCAATCGAGAATTTCCGAACAGGAAAAAGAACTTGCTTTTCAGCGTGCCGAAGAGGAAGCACAACGAAGTGCAACTTATCAGCAACAAAAAGAAGAAGCCGAAAAAACTGCTGAAAAGGCCATTGAGCAGCAAAGCGTCACTGAAAAGGAAAAAATTCAGGAGCTGAAGAAAAAAATGCTCTCCATTTCGCAGACCATGGCTGTGAAAGCTACCCAGGTTGAGGACCGGAACCTGAAAGGTCTGCTGGCCCAACAGGCATATCTTTTTAATAAAGATTACGACGGGCAACCCGACCACCCCGATATTTACCACGCACTATACAGCGCCCTGGAAAGCTTTAACGGCAACCGCTTCAATAATTACGCAGGGCATGAAGGGCAGGTGAAAGCCCTTTCCTTTGTTCCCGGCTCAACAATCTTTTACAGTTCCGGAGGTGATGGGAAAATACTCCGATGGGACCTAAACGGTAGCAGCAGAACCCCACGTACACTTATTAACAACAATTTTATCAACCGCAGCATGGCCATAAGTCCAAGCGGCCGTTGGCTGGCAAGTGGAACACAAACATCGGGAATACAACTCTTTAACCTGAATACGGCTAACGAAGCGGAAATACTGCAGGGACACAAAAGCTGGGTTGAAGCCCTGGCTTTTACCACCGACAGTAAAGGACTGTTCTCGGCAAGTACCGATAAAACCATCATTTACTGGGATCTGATTGCAGGTACCAACAGCGTATTCGCAACCCTTCCGAATTCAACCGTTAAATGCCTGGCGGTTTCCCCTGCCGGCCGGTACCTGCTGGGAGGCACCAACGATGGCCGACTGATCAGGTGGAATATGGATACCAAAGAAGAAACCGTTCTCTTCAAATCGGACAAGAACACTATTTATGCCATTGCCGTTAATTCTTCCGCTACGCGTATTGCCTTTGTTGATGTCAGCGGATCATTGCGCATACTCGATGCCAGGTCGGGGGGGACATTGCGAACCATCGCCGCCCATTCCGCCCGTATTCTCGATGTGAAATTCAGTCCCGATGACCGCCAGATTGCCACTTCAAGCATGGATAAAACAGTTAAAATATGGGATGCCAACAACCTCAATAACCGGCCAATAATCATTAACAAGCATACCGGCTGGGTTGTTTCAGTTGCCTTCAGCCCCAATGGCAATTACCTGATATCGTCTGGCGCAGACATGAATATTTACGCCTGGCCAACCCACGCCAACCAGATGGCCGACCAGATGTGCGGAAAAGTAAACCGTAACCTCACCCAGCGTGAATGGGAAACTTATGTGGGCTACGATATAACCTATCAGAAAACCTGTGCTAACAAATAACCCCAATGCTCCAACGTTTAACCGAGAAATACCCGCGACTGTTTTTAGTTTTGCTGCTTGCAACACTGGCATTTTTACGCGTGAATCCTGCCCTGGGTCAGGAAGATTGCGCCACAAAAATACAGGAAGCCCAGAAGTTTTACGATCAGGGTCTCATTGACGAAATTCCGCAAATGCTTGCCCCTTGTATGGCCGACGGATTCACCCGTGTACAGAAAATAGAAGCCTATAAACTCATTATCCTTTCCTACCTCTTTGACGACAACCAGTTTGAGGCCGAAAAAACCATGCTCGAATTCCTTAAAAAATACCCCGAGTATGAAATCATGCCCAACGATCCCATAGAATTTGTTTACCTCTTTGAATCGTACCGCACCACTTCGGTGTTTTCATTCGGCGTTACGGCCGGACTTAATTTTACCGACCCCAGGATCATCGAGCCCTTTACCACACTCGACCGGAACCAGGCAACGCTCAGAAATATTATGAAACCAGGGTTTCAGGTGGGCGCCGGTGCTGGCAGGTATATCGGTCGTAAATTGCTCCTGAACTTCGAAGTCCTGCTTGCCATCAACCAGTATGAATTTGTAGACGAAATAAAAAAACCCGAGTGGGGCGATAGAAATATCATAAGCACAATAAGTTACAACGAACGACTGATGAAAATAGACATCCCCCTTTCCCTGGCTTATGAATTCACCATTAAAAACATGCATTACTATGCAAGGGCCGGTATTGCCGCTTCCAAAATTTCACGTGTTAACGGCAGACCCGAGCGGCGCTTTTACGAAGACGAACAACCGCTCACCGGCGAAGATGAAAACATAACCGATTACCGCAACAGTATGCTGTTTAGCGGGCTGGTGGGAGCCGGACTCCGTTATAAAGTGCCACGGGGAGTCGTGAAAATCGATTTAAGGGCTAACCTGGGCTTCAATAACATTGTCAACACTGACAAGCGTGATGAAAACCCGTTACTGCTGACAAAATACTATTACCGCGACGATGATTTTTCACTGAATACATTTTCGCTTTCGGCCAGCTATTACTTCTCTTTTTACAGCCCCAAAAAACAGCGTTGATCATGAAAAATCTGATTATTCCCGCCATATTGCTTGCTACTGCCCTGTTTTCGTGCGATAAAGACGAGATTTCCGGTGAACAATCGGTTGCCTTCATCAAGTACTATACAAACTTCCCTGAATTTTCGGCTGCCGACGTGGTTCAAACCACTTCGGGCGGATATGCCGTGCTGGGAACAGCAAAAACGGCAACCGACGGAACCCAGCTTTGTCTGCTTATTACCGATAAATACGGAAACACCTCCGATTCAGCCAAATTATTCGGCCGCAGTCTTAACGACGAAGCCTGTTGCCTGAAAGTTCTCGGCGACGGCGGATTTGCCATACTGGGGACATCGCAAAATCCGGTAAGCGAAAGGCTCGAAGCACTCTTTATCAGGACAGACGCCTCCGGCAATGTTGAATGGAACAGGTATATTTCCAAAGGTGGCACTACCGGCAACCTGGTGGCGAATTATTTCGAAACCGACGACAACGAATCGTTTTACATGACCGGCTACCGCGATTCAACCGGATATGGCAAAGAGATCTGGTGGTACGCTTTGAACAGCCAGGGCAGTCCCATCCGCACACAAAAAACCCTGCCTTATCCGTCCAACGACGAAGGAACGCACCTTCAGGTTTTGAGCGACGGTAGCGTTGTTATTGCAGGCTATATTACACAAGCCGGTGTTGAAGTGCCTGTAATTCTCAAAACCAACCCCGACGGCGTTTTTGATGATATCTACCCGTTGCTGCCATCATCGGGCGAACGAGGCAACTGCATACGGCTGATCGACAACGACAATTACCTGTTGCTGGGCACTGCCAAAACAGGAACTACATCGAACATGACACTCAAATACGTGCACATGTCATCGACAAATCATTACCTGCATTGGTCGGAAGCCTATACCACCATCACCAGCGATGCAGCCAAATGCCTGCTGGTTGACGATGATGCCTGTTACCTGCTGGGGACCACCAGTACCACAGGAAACAATTCTTCTATTTCTATTACCAAAACCGACCTTTCAGGAGAACTTATCAGCCAACAGCATTTTGGTATGGGAACCGAATTGTCAGCAGGTGCTTTTTACCGGACAAGCGACAATGGCTTTATCATAGCCGGTACCAACAGACATGCTGAAAATGTTGTGGCGCTGACCCTCATTAAAACTGGGCCCACTATCGGATTCTGATCCCGGAGCCCTAAAACATGACTGCCATAATTCCATTCTTAATGTGTGATGTTAAAAATATTATGTATACATACCTAAAAATAGCAGGTGCGTGCATAAAAACATGAGTTTGCAATGAGCACCGTGCGTGGGCCCGACAAAACGTAGAGGTCGTGCCGGGACCAGCCAGGGGTTCGTTTTGTCTTGACTTTTCTTGTTTCGTTCTTTGCGTCAAGGCAAAGAATGAAATGGGGATTCGGGGCAAAGCCCCGGACTAATGCTCACAATTAAAACGATTATGTTATAAAAATTAGAGCGCCTTTTGAGAAGGATATCCAAAAGGCTAATTTGTAATTACTTAGTATTTGTCATGTTTAGCATAACAGAAGTATTCATGGCAATATCTTG
>JAFGVG010000326.1 GCA_016938095.1 Bacteroidales bacterium | reverse complement strand
CCTGCGCCTATCCATTTTCCGAATTTTGACATGTTGTTAGTATAATTCTTTTTATAGAAGCTGCTAGCTATTGGCTATTAGCCGTTAACTGTTAGCTATTGGCTGTTGGCTATTGGCTGTTGGCTATTGGCTGTTGGCTATTAGCTTTTAGCTATTGGCTTTTAGCTATTGGCTTTTAGTTATTGGCTGTTAGCTATTAGCCAACAGCCAAAGGCTAAAGGCCAACAGCCTATATTATTATCTCTTCGTCATTCCTGCTACAAAACAGCTGGTGCAGTTTCAGTACCTGCGGAATGACCAGCCGGGTTTCATCGTTAACAATTACGTAATCTGCCCGGGCAATTCGCGCTTTTTCGGAAAGCTGATTGCTGATTACAGCCAGGGCTTTTTCCCGGGTCATTCCCTCACGCTCCAGTACCCTGCTTATCCTGAGGTCGGGAGGTGCACTTACTGTTACAACACTTTCAAAATACCGGCTACCGTTGCTTTCAAAAATAACAGCGCTTTCGTGCAGCACATAGTGACAATGGTTATGCCTGTTGCACCAGTTGTTAAAATGATGATATACCTGTGGGTGAATTAACTGGTTCACTTTTGCAAGCAGCGATTTGTCTCTGAAAACAAAATCGGCCATCAACGATCTGTCTAGTACACCCTTGTTGTAGATGGTTTCACCCATCAGTTGTTTCAGACCATCCATAATAGTTGGGTCACTGTTGGTGAGTTCCCGTGCCCATAGGTCGGCATTGTAAACAGGCACGTTAAGTAAAGCAAAAACACGGCAAATCAACGATTTTCCGCTGCCAATTCCGCCTGTTACACCGATAATTTTCATTTACGGGTGATTAAAAATTCGGTGAGCTTGGGGTTAATATGCACATTGCTGACAAAATCGGGGGTATCGGTCAGAAATACCGTTAAACGTTGCAATGTGTTTTCACGTATTTCGAAATAATCCACTACTGGGGTAATGGGCGTGTTCGCAACCCGGTTATAGCTGCTCAGGCATACCCGGTAGGTAACCGTTACCTGTCCGGGTATTGCCACCATATTCAGTGAATCGGGGACATTTATGGTAACAAGGGGAAGTTGTTTTTCTACCTCGGTAAAACGATCAACCGGTATGGTAATCCTTACCTTTTGTTGTGAGAAGGTAATCAGTTCAACAGGTTTGAGCCGGGTTTCTGAGATAAGGGTATCTCGTAGGTTATTAAAGCTTAAGGGTTCGGTTGAAACATACCGGATATCGTTGATCAGGTATCTCGGTCCCGAAATAATAATACTGTCGGGGGTTACCCCTATCTTCCCGTTTTGCATATACTGCTGCTGAAAGAACTTGTTGTGTATGACCAGTAAAGGTTTGACAGCCACACGTTTTATGGCCAGCGAAGAAAACCTGAAAAACAGGGTGTCGGGTGCGATGTTGGTAATAATAGTGTTGTCGAGTTCATCCGACAGCACGTTACGGATGGTTTCGGTAATCACATAAAAAGTATCTGTTCCCAGACTATTCAGGGAGAATGAATTAACGTTGAATCTCAGGGGGGCAATATTCAGGTTGAGTTTGCTTTTCAGCACGGTAAAACCACTGGCACGGACAGTTAACCTGAGTTTTTCGGGAACTTCGCCGATCAATACCTTGTCTTCGGGAAAATTGATATAACGGACGGGGTATTCGACAACAGTGTCGTATTGTTCTCCCAGCGCACGCACAAACCAGAAAACCGATGAAATGATGACGAAAATGAAGAAGATGATGAATCGTCCTTCCTGGAGAAAAGAGGACTTTGTGATTCTTTGCAAATACTTCTTCAGCAGGGAAAGCAGATTTTTTCTAAGATCGGTATCCAATGCTCAGCGTTTAAAGTACATCACAAATATACCTTAAACGCTGAACATTCAAATAATTATTGCTGTTGATTTTGCACATCGGAGGTGTCACGTAAAACAGCGCTTTTATCAACCTTCAGCAGCACGTTATTTCCAACATCAACAGTAATTACATTGTCGGAAATATTATTGATTTTTCCGTATATGCCCCCGGCGGTAATGATATGATCACCTTTTTTTAGCGATTCACGGAAGTTTTTAAGTTCCTTCTGCCTTTTCATTTGTGGCCTGATGAGGAAGAAATAAAAAACCACCATGATTAAAAGCAGCGGAATAAGCGAGGACCATGGATTGGATTGTGATCCCTGCTGGGCAGGAGACATTAAAAGAACTGTAAGGAGATTGCTCATCATGTGTCGAATTAATTAATAATGATAAAATGGTTAAGTGTTTTTCATTTTCAAAACTGCAAAGTTAAGCATATTTTTTTACTCCACACCTGCGCCTTTTGCTAAACTTCGCCTATCAGACCACGTCCGGTTTTAACGATTTTGTTCTCGTCTTTCAGGTGTTTGAAAATCTTGTCGAGCAATCCATTGATGAAAACACTACTTTTTTCGGTACTGTAGAATTTGGCAATTTCGAGATACTCGTTTAAGGTTACACGGGTAGGAATCGAAGGAAAGGAAGTGGCTTCGGTGATGGCCAATACCAGTATCAGCATGTCAATAAAGGCAATGCGGTCGACATCCCAGTTTTCGGTAAAGGATTCTATCAGTTTGGAATATTCCTCCTTGTTAACGATGGCTTTTCGGAACAAATCGTGTGCAAAGGCCTTGTCATCGTCGTTTTTGAAAAGCGACAGCAATTGGGCATCTTCAGCATCCTCGCTTTTGAATCCTTTAAGGGTACGCGCAATCATGCTGATTACAAATTCAATCTCATCGTTCCAGTAAATGCTCTGTTCTTCGAGCGTCTGGTATATGCCTTCGGTGTTAATGATTTCTGAGGTAAAAATTTCGATTATGAGTTTTTTGTCCTGTTCATAATCGCGTGCAGGATCCTCCATATATTCTTTAAAATAGGAGGTCATCCTCACCCGGTTGTGCAGTTTTTTGATGAGTTCGGGAGAATTCACCCACGAAAGCCGGTTGGTGTTGAGGTATTGATTGAGTTGCCTGTTTATTCTCAGTTGATGGATTATCTGATTGTCAACAAATTTTGTGTTGGGGTTTAAATCTTCGCGTGTCGGTATCTTTTTCTGCAGGGCTACTTCAATCCGGGCGTTGGCATAATCGGCCAGGTCAATTATCAGCAACAGCATGTAATGGTATAGATCGTAGGTCTTTTGTATGCTGAAAAACAGCTCTTTTTCATGCTTGTTAATGGAACTATCCGCACCCTGAAAGTAGGCGTACAAAAGCTGTAAAATCTTGATTCTTAAAATCCTTCTGCTAATCATGTTGTAAAGAACCGCGTTTTATCAAACAAATACTTATGAACAAATTTACGAGTGCAAATTAAGTGGTTTTTTTTGAACTTTTACAGGGAGTTGAAATTTCATAAGTTAATCATTTTTCGTCAAAAACACCAATTAAAATGATAAAAACTTTCTGTCTGAACGATAAATTTTTTATTTTTGAAATGGCTAATAATCTCTACTAATAAAACCCAAATGTTATGATTGATGAACGGAATGACAAAAACGAAGTCATCGAAGATTCCGATCACCGGGAGATCTTTTCGAAGGCTGTGAGAGCAGGAAAGAGGACCTATTTTTTTGATGTTAAGGCAACCCGAAGAAATGACTATTTCCTGACCATTACCGAGAGTAAAAAACGTTTTCAGAAAGACGGCCGCTTTTATTTCGAAAAGCACAAAATCTTTTTGTATAAAGAAGATTTTGAGAAGTTTGCGGATGGTTTCCAGGAAGTGATCGAGTTTATCCAAACGGTTAGGCATTCGGATCACTACGACGAAATGATGAACGGGGATGTCGCCTCAGAAGACGATTACACCAATGTTGATTTCGACGATCTTGAAAGTGTGGAATTTCAGGAGAAGAATCACAACAACTGACATCCAGGCTAAAACAATAAACCCGGATGGCTTATGTCATCCGGGTTTTGTTTTTATACGGCTTCTTTGCGCCATTTCCCGAATTTCGCGGTTGCAAATAATTCTTACATTGGTGATGATGTAATCGGGTTTAATAAAATTGCCATATTGGTTGCATTCTTGTATAACCCCATCGAAAAGCGCCTGTATGGGTATCTTTAAAGGGATAATACTGAGTATGGTACAAATTTCACGATTAAAACGCACTTTTTCGGTTTCACCCCCCGATCGTTTGATGGCAAAACGGGTCTCATTTGTAATGAGCTTTTTCTGAAAGGCGGAATAAGGCTGTTCGCTGGTGGATAACAAAACCGTAAAATACCTTAATTTCAGCCCCTTACCGCCCAATCCGGTGGAAATCAATACCTGGCTTTCATCAAGCAGTTTGCTTTCGAGTAGTAACTTGCACTCCTGCATGGCAAGTGCAGCCCAGTCCTTTAGTTGGTCCGAACCGTTTTTGTTATATTTTTCAAGTGTACGGTAAGCTTCAATGCTGTCAATACTGGCCAGCCGAACCATCATCTTTTTTTTGTCTTCGATCGGAAAGTCGTGCCTGAAAATCGATTCGCGCTTTCGCAGAATTTCCTGCGGGTTAAAATGGTTATTCAGCTTTTTCGAATATTCATAATATTCGAGTTGCACGTCGGCGTCAATCTGCTGTTCGAGTATGGACAAATTACCCGGAATATCACCCAGTAATTCCTGAATCTTATCGTATATGTTTTCGTATTGTTCCATATACAGCAGTTTTTTATGCCTTTAAATAAAGTTAAAGATTGTTCACCAATAATCCTAACATAAAAGTTATAATGAACAATAAAATAGTGGTTTTGAAAAAATTCCCCAAATATGGGTATTGTCTACACCGTATTTTATCGTTAAAATTGCCGATTATTTTCATTACATGACGGGTACCGCAAGATTATCGGATATCAGAGCCGGTGAAAGTGTTTTTATTGAGCATGTTGGAGGGAGAGGAGCCTTTAGAAGACGAATTGGCGAGATGGGTTTTGTAAAAGGCAAAAAGGTTACCGTAATCAAAAACGCACCGCTAAACGACCCGGTCGAGTTCAGCATTATGGGGTATAATGTTTCGCTTCGCCGCACCGAGGCGGCCATGATCCTGGTCAGTTTTTGTGAGCGACAACGGATTGATGAGCCATGCTTTCAGGCCGACGCCATGTGGGCCGATGAACACCCCTCTTTCAACGGGTCCTCGCGCGTGATAAAGGTTGCACTGGTGGGAAATCCAAACTCCGGAAAGACCACCTTGTTTAACTATGCCACCCGTTCACATGAGCATGTGGGCAATTATACAGGCGTTACCGTCAGTTCAAAAACTGCTGTTTTTTACCTGGGCGACACAGCTTTTCACATCACCGATTTACCCGGCACCTATTCCATATCGGCCTACTCGCCCGAGGAATTGTTCGTACGCGATTTCATTCTTCGTGAAAGTCCCGATGTGGTTGTCAACATTGTTGACGCGGCTAACCTCGAAAGAAACCTCTACCTTACCACCCAACTGATTGATATGAATGTTAAGGTGGTGGTGGCGCTGAATATGTTCGATGAGCTGGTGAGAAACCACGACCGGTTTGATTACAACGAACTGGGCCGCATGCTTGGCATTCCTTTTGTGCCAACCGTTGGCTCGCGTGGACGTGGTATCAAAAAGCTCTTTACTAAAATTATTGAAGTTCACACCGGAACCGAACCCTATTTACGCAGCGTAAAAATCAATTATGGTTATGAGGTTGAAACCTCTGTTTCTCGCATTATTGCAGAATTAAAACAGGTCAATGATTTGCCGGGTAATGGCACCATTGCTCCCAGGTTTATTGCTCTCAGATTGCTTGGAAAGGACCGGCATGCCGAAGATTGTATTATTCATTCGCCTCATTTTAAGGAGATTATTAAAATATCACGTGAAGAATCTGACCGAATTGAGAGCCTGTTAGGAGAACCTGCTGAGACCATAATTACCGATGCCCGATACGGATTTATTTCGGGTGCCCTGCGCGAAACCTTTAAACCTGGCCTGATCGACAGGAGAAAGATAACCAATAGTATCGACTACCTGATGACAAACCGCATACTGGGAATTCCCGTATTCCTGCTTTTTATGTGGGTAATGTTCTCAGCTACTTTTAACCTTGGGGCTTATCCACAGGATTGGATTGAACAGGGCGTAAACCTCTTGTCGGGAACATTGGACCATTACATGGCCGATGGATCGCTCAAACAACTTCTTTCTGAGGGAATAGTAGGTGGGGTAGGAGGGGTAATCGTTTTCCTGCCCAATATCCTTATCCTGTTCTTTTTCATTTCACTTATGGAAGATACCGGTTATATGGCACGGGCAGCTTTTATAACCGATAAACTTATGCACAAGATTGGCTTACACGGTCAATCGTTTATTCCGCTCATTATGGGGTTTGGATGCAATGTGCCCGCTATTATGGCCACACGTACCATTGAGAATCGCAGAAACCGTTTGCTCACGATTCTCATTAACCCGTTTATGTCGTGCAGTGCCCGGCTACCGGTTTATATCCTGCTGATCGGGGCCATTTTCCCCGATTACAAGGGTACTATGTTGTTTGGCATATACATGACCGGTATTCTTACGGCAATTTTAGTTGCGCTTTTACTGAAAAGCACAGTGCTTAAGTCGGATGATGCACCTTTTGTCATGGAACTTCCCCCGTACCGTATGCCCACCATCAGGTCCATTCTCAAACATATGTGGATGCGGGCCTCGGAATACCTGAAAAAAATGGGCGGTATCATTATGATTGCGTCTATACTGATATGGGCTCTCGGACATTTTCCGGTTCAGAAAACCCAATCCGTTGCTGATCCGTCGGTTGCCGCAGCATCGCACGATTCATATATCGAAAGGATCGGTAAATTTATTGAACCGGCAATTGAACCCCTGGGTTTCGACTGGCGAATGGGTGTTTGTCTGCTTACTGGTGTTGCTGCCAAGGAAATTGTTGTCAGCACCATGGGCGTTATTTACCAGGATGAATCAGTTGAT
>JAFGVG010000046.1 GCA_016938095.1 Bacteroidales bacterium | reverse complement strand
AGCCAGCGGGCAATTTCGAGTGTGTTCTCTCCATGTCGTTGTGCACGTAGCGACAAGGTTTCGAGCCCCTGTAAAAGCATAAAAGCATTAAAAGGACTGATACAAGAGCCAAAATCGCGTAATCCCTCCACGCGTGCCCTGGTGATAAAAGCCACATTGCCCATAGGGCTTTCAGGACCAAAGGTTTCCCAAAACTTCATCCCATGATAACCTTCGGAAGGTTCGGTAAACATGGGAAACTTACCATTGCCCCAGTTGAAGTTACCGGCATCGACAATGATTCCACCCAGGCTTGTACCATGGCCACCAATCCATTTGGTGGCAGACTCCACAACAATGTTGGCACCATGTTCAATGGGTCTGAAAAAATAGCCTCCTGCCCCAAAGGTATTGTCTACCATTAAAGGAATGCCATGTTTTTGGGCGATAGCCGACAGCGCATCAAAATCGGGGATGTTAAACCGGGGATTGCCGATGGTTTCGACATACAACGCCCGGGTTCTTTCATCGATCAAACGTTCATAACCGGCAGGATCGTCTCCGGTCACAAACCTGGCCTCAAAGCCCAGACGCTTAAACTGCACCTTAAACTGGTTGAATGTTCCGCCATACAAATATGAAGTAGTAACAATATTGTCCCCGGCCTGCAGGATATTGGTAAGGGCTATAAACTGCGCGGCATGGCCCGATGAAACAGCCAGGGCAGCAACACCTCCTTCGAGAGCTGCCATTCGTTTTTCAAACACATCGGTTGTCGGATTCATGATACGGGTGTAAATGTTACCCGATTCCTTCAGTGCGAATAACCTGGCCGCATGCCCGGAGTTGTCGAACACAAAGGAAGATGTCTGGTAAATAGGAACAGCACGGGACCGGGTTTCTGCGTCTGGCTGCTGGCCTGCATGTATCTGCAGCGTGTCGAAATGAAGATTTTTGCTGGTCATATGATATGTATAAAGTAATTATCTGGTTAGGCTTCTGGATGCTGGATACTGGATGCTGGATACTTGATACTGGATGATTTGGGGTTTGGGTTCTGGGATTTGCCTGCCACTGTTACTGCTGCTGTCACTTGTCTCCTAAGTTAGCAATCTTGGCTCTTGGTTCTTGGTTCTTGGTTCTTGGCTCTTGGCTCTTGGTTCTTGGTTCTAATAATCAGGCGCTGTCTTCCAGTCCCGGGAAGTGCGAAAGTTTACGCATAAAACCATCGAAATAGGTTTTTGAAATGGGTACGGAAACCTGTACCGGAGTGTCGAAACCAATGATGAGGCCGTCTTTTTCCTTACGGATCATTTTTACGTTGTCGATATTCACCATAAATGAACGGTGAGATCGCACCAGTCCGGCATGCGGTAGCATTTCTTCGATTCGTTTAAGGGTATTTCTGATCATAAACCGCACAGGCTTTGCATTATCGAGATAATGAATAATCACATAATTATCAGCAGCTTCAAGGTATAATAAATCCTCCTTTTTAATGGAAAATTTCAATGCACCTTTTTCGTCACGGAAAGGTATCATGGCATGTCCCTGAAGGCTTTTCTTTTCTGCTAATTCGTCATAATCAGTCAGGTTAAGATTGCTCTCAATTTTTTCGAGTGTGGTGTACTTATCCTTAAAGGAAAGGTAGAGCCAGGCAATTACATAGGGTAATAAAATAATATAGGCAGTGGTTCTTACCGAGTTTTTCAATATGATCATGAAGTCGGTCCCAACATGCAGGAAGAACCACTGAATAAGGGTGTATACCAACGCAAGTACCAGAATTTCGCCAACAATCCAAAGCGCGTAGGTACCATATGCCATGGTGCCGCTGTGCGAAACCATCACCATCAGCACCCTGCTGATAACAATCACCAGCATGCCGATAAGGATAACTATACTTGAATAGAAAAAAAACTCAACGTCGCTGACATCCATCCACTTGTCTACTCCAAAGGGTGAATAAATATTGATGAACACAAGGGCAAAGGCAGCCGTGAACAGGATAAAATTGACAATATTCTTTTTGTCAGTCAGGTAATCCGGAATTTTCTTTTCCCAGGGTAACATAAAAACAGCTTTTTGCCTATGGTAAAGGTAAGTTATTTTCCTGTGGGGTGAAATTTTTTTGTCCGTGCATACCGGATTTCACCCCTGAATATGTCATTTTACCCCATCAGAACCACTTTTATCCCCTCGCAACCTCCTGAACACCATTCTTTTCCCGAACCCTTTCTTATGTATTTACTTTGTATTCAAATTACACGTTACATGACTTACATTGAACAATACGAGCAGTTAAAGGAAATATTCGACCTTGACAGGACTGAAACAACCGTCCCCGAGAGCAACATCAGGATAGTCGGATTGTCATTTGAATCAACAGCTGATATAAAAGCTATGGGAGATGCGTTTGACAGCGACAGCAATATTTCTCAAAACATGCGCTTTCGTTATCCGGTACTCATGCCTGCCGATAAAAAAAAGGTAAGGGAAGTAATTGTATTATTGCATGGTTTAAATGAGCGTTCATGGCATAAGCATCTGACGGGTGCCCAATATCTTGCAGAAAAAACAGGTAAGGCAGTGATCATGTTCCCCCTGTCGTTTCATATAAACCGGGGGTTGCCCGAATGGACCGATACGCGAAAAATGGCCGCTTTGCTTGAAATCAGAAAAAAAAAGTATCCCGGTGTTCGGGAATCCACATTGGCAAACCTTGCATTAAGCGAGCGTCTGACAGAGAATCCGGGACGTTTTTTCGTTTCGGGCTGGCAAAGCGCTATGGATTTATTACGACTGATGCAGGAAATAAAGGAAGGGCGGCATCCGCTTTTTGAAACAGGCACAAAAATTGATCTTTTTGCCTATTCCATCAGTTGTATGATGATTCAGTCGCTGATGATCAGCAATCCCTTCGGCATCCTCAATGAATCTAAGATCGTTTTTTTTGCCGGTGGTTCACTCTTCAGCTATATGAGCGGTATCTCGAGGTTTATCATGGACAGCGTGGCTTCCGATTCACTGGGAAGGTTTCATAAAGCGCTTATTAATCGTGGTTCGCAGGCCATCAAAACAATCAAACCCCTTATAATAGAGAACAATTTGGGAAGGGCATTCCTGTCACTCATTACAGCGGGGAAATATCAGCGCGACAGGGAAAAGGCACTGGCTGCATTCGGTCCTAATCTGATGGTAATTGCACTGCGTGATGATCGGATAATGCCTGTTGAAGGTATAAGGCAGGCTACCGGTGAAAAATTTTTCCGGTCGGGTCAGTTCAAAACCGTTCATTTTCCGTATCCATACAGTCACGAAAACCCTTTTCCGGTTCTTTACAGGAAGTTTGACGAACAAGTAGATAAAGCATTCCGATCCGTTTTTGAGCCGGCACTGCGCTTTTATACGCAATAAATCATTGGCTGTCAATCGGTTTTCATCAACGGCAGGCTCACCGCAAAAGTGCTGCCTTTTCCGGGTGCGCTGGTAATACTTATCTCACCTTTATTAAGTGCTACAAATTCCTTGCAAAGCTGGAAACCCAGTCCTGAACCCTTTTCATTATCGGTTCCATAAGTGGTAAAATGCACATTTTTATTCAGCAGGTTATCAATGGTTTCGGCACTCATGCCATTTCCCGTATCATCCACCTCAACAATAAGCCTTTTTTCATTGTTAACCGAGGCGATGCCTGCTTTTATCAAAACCGATCCTCCCCGGGGCGTAAATTTCAGTGCATTGGAAACCAGGTTTCGGATCGCCACCGATATCAGCTCCGGGTCAAAAAAGCCTTCGATAACATCCTTTCCCTCGAAGCCAAGGGTTATATTCTTACTGTCGGCCTGAAGTGAAAATAAGGTAAGTACATTCTTCACCAGGTAGGTGATGTTTTCGACCTGCGGTCGGCATACAATGCCACCAGACTGCCTTTTTGCCCAATTCAACAGGTTTTCGAGCAGGTTAAAAGCATTGTCAGACAATAAGTACAGATCCTTCAGCAATAAAACCACACTTTCGTCGAGCGAAGGATTAACCTGTAGAAAAGCATCGATATAGGTGCGTATATTGCCCATGGGGCTTCTCAGATCGTGCCCGATAATGGAGAAAATTTTCTTTTCAAAAGCAGAAGTGATCTCTAGTTGCTTGCGTTGCTGTTGCATGGTAAGGTATGTTTTAACTCTCACCAGCAATTCTTTCCGGTTATATGGCTTGGTAATGTAGTCGACGGCCCCCGTTTCAAATCCCTGTATAATGCTTTGAAAATCAGCTTTTGCAGTCAGGAAAATCACAGAAACTTCGCGTGTAGCAGGGTTTTCTTTTATTCTTCTGCACACTTCAAAACCATCCATTTCAGGCATCATAATGTCGAGCAGTACCAGATCAAAGGGTCTGGACTCGAGCCAATCCAGGGCTTCTTTACCACTGGTTGCAAACTCAAGTTCATAGTTCTCCTCTTTCAGGATGCTACCAAGCAACTGGATGTTTTTGGGAACATCATCCACAATTAGAATACTCTGTTCATTTGCTTTCATCAGCCAGTTTTTTCAGTTGTTTAAGCAGGTCGGGAAAGTAGTCGAGTTTAAGCCGCATTTCCTCAATATCAAAATTTTCGATGGTCGAAAGCAGTTGTTCGCCATAATTTACCATGAAGCCGATTTTAAAAGACCTTCCAAGGGTTATGATTTCCTGGGCAAAAGACTGGATTTCACGTAATGGTTGTTTCTTTTCGAACAATTTCCAGCGAACTGCTAAATCGGTTTCGAACCGTTTCAGTAATAAGCTCAGGTCAGTGCTTTTGATTTCATTCAGTTCACTCTGGCCGTCGGGAATTTCCTCGCCGGAATTTGAGTTTTTTGTCATGTTGATAAATGCGCCCTCTGTTTCAGTTCCGGCAACATCATCAGAAACAGTCGAAAAAGTATTTGTGGATGTTTTTGAGAATTCAACATTTGGAAACACCACCTTGAAAGTACTGCCTTTGCCCACCTGGCTTTGCAGGGATATCTGGCCTTCCATGGCCTCGACCAGTCTTTTGGTAATGGCCAGTCCCAGTCCGGTTCCTTCATATTTCCGCGAATTAAGTTGGGAATGTTGCCGGAACGATTCAAATATGAGCTTAAACGAGTTTTCGGGAATCCCGATTCCGGTATCCTTGACCTTAATTTCCAGTTTAATGACAGGTTTGTCTTGCTGAGCCTTCACAGCCACAGCTTTGACTATGACACGTATTTCGCCCTGATGGGTGAATTTAACAGCGTTCCCTACCAGGTTGATGAGGATTTGTCTGAGCCTGATTTCATCGAATTTAATTTCAGCCGGAAAAAAATCATCAACCTTTTCAACGTATCCAATTCCTTTAATATTGACACGCAACGAAAAAACATTCCTGATCTCATCGAGTAATCGCCTTATATCAAAAAAAGCATAATGAATGGTCATTTTCCCGGACTCAATTTTCGACAGGTCCAGCAGGTCATTGATCAACATCATCAGATTTTTACCGCTGGCTTTTATGCTGTTCAGGTATTTGATCTGAACACTGTCAGCGGTAAGTCCTTCGAGCAATTCAGTGAATCCAAGAACAGAATTTAAAGGCGTTCTGATCTCGTGACTGATATTGGCAAGGAATTCACTTTTGGCATTATTGGCTTCTTCAGCGGCAATTTTAGCTTTTTTGAGTTCATCAAAAACCGAAATTCTGTCGGTAATATCCAGCAGAAATCCATCAAGCCATTTAACGGAACCATTTTCATCATAAACGGGTCTTCCGCTGTTGGAGACCCATTTAATGGTATTGTTTCTGGTGAGAATGCGGTATTCGAGATTATAGTGTTGAAACGCTTCAACGCCCTTTCTGATTGATTCCTTCACTTTTTCTACATCCGCAGGATGAATAAATGAGGTAAGTGTTCTGTTGGTAGCCCCCTGCAAATCAGCTGCCTTATAACCAGTAAGATTTTCTATAGCGTCGGTAATAAACAGCACCGACCAGTTGCTGTCGAAAGCACAGCGGTATACCACCCCGGGAATGTTGGAAACCATTGACCGGAATTTTTCTTCACTTTCGCGTAGGGATTGTTCTGCCTTTTTTCGCAGGGTAATGTCTTCCTTAATGGCAATATACCGTACTATTTCGCCATTTTTATTACGAATAGGGGTAATGGTAGCCGACTCCCAGTAGAGTTCCCCGTTTTTCTTCCGGTTATGAAACTCTCCTGCCCATTGCTGGCCTTTTGCCAGTGTCTTCCATAAATCCTTATAAAAAGAGGGCGGATGCATACCCGATTTCAGCACCCTGGGATTTTTACCAATGACTTCCGAAGGCAGGTAGCCTGTTACCCGTGTAAACGATCGATTAACGTATTCAATTTCACCGTTTTTATGGGTAATGATAATTTCATTGGCGCTCTGGTCGAGTGCAACTGAAAGCTTTACGATTTCCTCCTCAATTCTTTTACGATTGGTAATATCCTGTATGCCAATCAGACAAACCTGCTCATTGTTATAGGTAGCCATTTGGGTTTCAACCTCAACGGTAATAACAGATGCATCCTTACGGTAGAGTTTGGTTTCGAAGGTCCCAGGCGCAGACGCCATCGACTTAACAAAAAGAACCTTTGAAACAGTCCGTTTAAAGCACGATGCCAATATCTTGCTGTTGAGAATTTCCTCCTGTGTATACCCGGTTAGTTTAACCATAGCCTCGTTGGTATCGAAGACAACACCTTTTCTGATGAGGGCAATGGCCTGAAATGATAATTTGGTTAGCCTGTGCAGTCGTTCTTCAATTTCCTCATTAACCCTGAAAATGAGTTTCCGTTGCGAAATATCGCGCTGTACAACAATGATACCAACCGTTTCTCCCTGGCTGTTTTTAATAAATCTGTAATTTGCCTCTACCCATAATATGGTGTTGGGACTCTTGTGAAGGGTGAATTCGGCAAAAACCTCACCTTTACCGATGAGGGTGTGCCAGGCTTCAGCATGCTGTCCAAAATCTTTTCCGAAGAAACTGCCTAGGGTTGTACCTCTGAGAGACCGGACATCTCTGTCGATCTGAAGGACAAAAGCATCGTTTACATCATTGATCCTGAAATGATCGGATAATACTTTTAACTGCTTTTCGGCTGTGGATAAAGATGACCAGTCAACCGGCTTATCAGCGGTAAAAAACACAAAGGCATCGATCAACTGATCATAGAAAAAATTGCTGATTTGCTGATAATCTACCTCGCCGGTGTTTTCATCTGAAAAAAGCCGGGGTGGCAATGCCAGTTTTTTTACGATCTTTTTCATACTACCCTTTCGGAATACAAATCTAATGCAAATGATGTAAACTGTTTTACAGGTTATGAACAACCCGGGGCCTTTTATGTAAACAAAAAACCCGCCGATTAAGCGGGTTTACATGCAGGGAGAAAGATTTATTCAATAACCACGGTATAGCCATCTGTGCGTAAATTTTCAGCAACACTCTGGGCATATTCCAAATCGAAATATACCTTGGGTTTATGCTTGGCAAAAACAGGATAACGGCCAACGGCATCTTCAGAATTAAGATAATTGTATCCCACAAGGTAGAGATCGGTTCCTTCGAGTTTAACCTTAAATACCGGTCTGTGCTGGCAAAGTTCCAACACCTCAAGCAGTTCAAACTTGGTTATTTCGGGTTCCTGTTTAAGTTTAACGGTTTTCAGAATCTCATCACTAAAAGGTTCCTTGGTAAAATGCAAATCGAAATTCTTCACATAGCATGATAATACAATAGCCTCATCCTTAATAACAGCCGGCTTATTGTCATCACCAACCAAACGCACATTTATTCCAAACCTTGAAAAAAGACCTTTTAACCTTTTGTTACGTCGGGTTACCATCTCTTCCAACGACTCATTTTTTCTCATAGAAAATTCCGGCATAGCTACATTTTTATTTTCAAAAATAGTGAATTTTAAATACAAGGACTCGCAATCCTGTTATGCTAATCAATAATAGGCATTTTTCTGTTAAAAAAATTCCAATGGGTTCTGCTTTGGATTAAGATCAGTAATTTGCCTGACAAACTTATAAAAAAATCTGCTTAAAACCATCAAACCTTTTATCATAGCAAAAATATTTGTTTATCACGGGTAAGAAACTGACAGAAATCAGTATTTGGGTGCATACAGTGATTTTTTTGGCCAATAGCCTAAATCAAATGTCGAATATTTTTTTGTTGCCTGATCGGCTCTTTTCATCAAAAGAATGACACTGCTCATAATAATATTTAAACTTTCCAACTTTACAGCAGTATGAATAGACAGTCAAAACCCATGCTGTCTGAATGAAAAGAATTAAATCGCTCTCCCGTTCGCTAAAGATCGACCTGTTGAAAAACAATGTCAGAAAACGTGAAAAGTTAATGATTATTGCCGATGAGGATCACCTCGCCATGCTTTATGAGATGACTACGGCAAAAAAATGGGATTTCCAGGTAGCTTACATCCTCACCGATTCAACAACTGTAAGGGAATTTTTCCCGAAGCACTCGCGTGTTTACCCCTTAAAAGCAAATATAAAAAGCTTATTGCGTCACGATGTGATTGACGAAATAGTTTGCTGTACTTCAACCCTCAGTAACGAATATCTGACTATGTTAGCTGAAACCAGTCAGCAATTTGGCGTTTCGCTTATTGTTTCACCCGAAATTATGAAATGTGCAAGAATTCCGGTTTCGGGCGTCAGGGTATTGGCCGATTATTATTTTCTGGCGTTAGAAACCAATCCCGGAAAGCGGTTTGAGTATGCGTTTAAAAGTTTTGTCGAAAAAACATTTGCTGCAACCGCCATCTTTATTTTGTTTCCCTTTTTGCTGACAGTGGCCTTGCTTATAAAAATAAACTCGGACGGACCTGTATTTTTCATGCAGAAGCGTGTTGGACTCAGGGGAAGAAAATTCTACCTGTATAAATTCCGAACCATGGTAGCTGATGCTGAAAAGCTCAAAGCATCCTTATCGAACCTGAACGAAGCCGATGGACCGGCCTTCAAAATGGCAAATGACCCCCGTATTACAAGGGTCGGTCGTATATTGCGCAAAACCGGCATTGACGAAATACCACAATTGTATAATGTGTTACGGGGCGAAATGGCGCTCATAGGACCCAGACCCCTGCTACCCGACGAAGTGTTGGCCCAGGAAGAATGGCATCTTAAGCGCATGTGCATTAAACCCGGAATCACCTGCACATGGCAAATCCAGCGCGAAAGAAACAAGGTTCCGTTTGATCAGTGGATGCAGCTCGACAGGGAATATGTCGAAAACTGGTCTTTACAAAGTGATATGAGTATATTTTTCAAAACTTTTGGTTCTATGTTCGCTGCCCGTGGGGTTTAATTAGTGTCTGTCCATAAAGTCCCATTTGCTGCGTTACGCTTGTCCGAAAATTGCTCATTTACGAATAGTAAACTCCGCATTT